>CALBJU010000166.1 GCA_937893205.1 uncultured Bacteroidota bacterium | reverse complement strand
TATACCCGTCCGGATCGGTCACAATAACTCCATCTGCCATCGAGCGCATGATCTCTTCCCTGGCGATAGGCTTGAGGTCAAGCATCCGATATCGAAATAGGCCGATAAAAAAGAGCAGCCCAGAGACGGAAAACGAAACTGGAGTGTAATCGAGGTGGGAGTATGCTTCCGGATTGCTCAGATATAACGCATTGAACGCGAATGGGACCAGTGCGCCAGCAGTCATGATTATCGCCTGAATCCTCAAGTAGCCTCTCGAACTAATCACCCGATGCATGAACAAGAGCACACCGAAAGTGGTCAGTATGTAGGAATAGACGGTAAGCATCCAGAACACGGGCCATATTCTCTGCTGACAGAAACGAAAAATTCGGTCACGAGCGGCTCGGTGCTCAGAAATACGAGGTGGTGAAGGGAATTGGTGGCAATCAGGCCGACAACGATCACTGGAAAGACAAAGAGACAGGTGATTGTCTTGCGCCCTAACGGCTTTCCAGAATATGAGGTAGCTAGAAGTACCCACAGTACCGGCAAGGACGTGACAAATACGAACTTGAGGTCGGATAAGAATATCTTCGTTTCGACGTCTGAGACGACCAGATGAAGACCGGACAGCAGTGACCAAAAGGTGGCCGTCAGCATCACCAGGACGAAGTAGGACGACGTGGTATTCTTGGGTTTTGTCCACGCATGAATCGCGAGCTCGAGAGCGACGATACTCGCGATGAAATACGGCCAAGCTATGGAGAGTCCAGAGGGTAACATTATTTGCCATTTCAGTCCTTAATCTGATCGGCTAGATAACGTACTTCTTAACGATTTGGAGGCCTTTCACGAGGGGGAATGAATCGACACACGTCTCCCCTGGATTCGGTGAGAAACTCGAGGTCTTAGAACGGCCCGAAATCGAGAGAATTCGGGTCAGATGACAGGCTCAGGCTGGCCTACATGCGTGATCCAGGCGCCAGCGAGTACATCCTCTCCTTCATACAGGACGATCGCCTGACCGGGTGTAATCGCTCTCCTCGGTTCAGCGAATCGGACCCGAAGCAGATCATCCTCTTGCCATACAACACAGGGAGCGCCTTCATCCTTGTAACGAATCTTTCCAACGGCGGATCGTTCGGTTCGTATATCACTGTGTTTGACATAGTTGATCTGGTTGGCCGTCAGATCATCGCCCATCAATTCGTCGCGGGGTCCCACGGTTATTGTATTGGTTTTTGCATCGATGTGGGAGACATAAATGGGTTCTCCCGTAG
>CALBJU010000165.1 GCA_937893205.1 uncultured Bacteroidota bacterium | reverse complement strand
CCGTTCTCCGCAGTATGTCACTGACACTTTCAGATTTCGACGAATCGCGCTGGCCTCCTCCGGTCAGTCCGCTAAACGTTGTCCGAGCATTCCTCGAGAACCCCGTCGAAACGCAGGTGGGTCTGCTGCGCAAGCTCATGAAGAAGGCGGCGCGCACAGAATGGGGAGCCCGATTCGGCTTCGAGGATATTTCCCGCTCGACAGACCCCGTAAAACTTTATCAGGAACGCGTGCCCGTTCACCAGTACGATGATTATCGAGAGGATGTCTCTCGGGTCCGCTCTGGAGAGAGAGATATTTTCTGGCCTGGTGAGTTTAAACACTTCGCGATCTCCTCCGGTACCGCTTCGGCTGGAAAGATCATTCCTCTCTCTACTGAGATGCTGAACCTGAACCGTCGGTTCACGCTGTGCGTCGCCCTTTCGTATTTCGACTCAATCGGCGATCCGAGCTTTCTTTTTGGCAAACTACTTTCAGTGCCCGGTCGAATTGAAGAGGATCCAGATCATCCCGGAACGATGATAGGAGAGGTCTCCGGTCTGCAGTATCTGGTGGCCCCCTGGGCTGTCAAGAAGTTTTATCAGGCGGTTCCCCAGGACATTCTGTTCTTGCCCAATTGGGAGGAGAAGCTGGATGCGATGATTGAGCACACCCACGAGATGGATATCAGGGCGATCGCCATGGTACCCTCCTGGGCTCCGATCCTCTTTCGAAAATTGATAGAGCACCATAATCGAGTCTGGAACACGAGGGTTACTACGGTAAAAGAGATCTGGCCCAATCTGGAGGTGTTTTTTTCCGGAGGAGTTGCCCTCTCCTCATATCGCACTCTGCTCGAATCCAAGATTGGCGGCCCCATCGACTTCGTAGAGAATTATGGTGCATCTGAGGGCTATATCTCGTTTCAAGATCAGCCCAATGTGGTTGACATGCTGTTGCATCTCGACACGGGTGTGTTCCTCGAATTTGAACCCATCGATGGATCCGGGCCGAGGGTGGCGATCGACAGTGTGGTTACGGGGATTCGATATCGAATCTATGTTTCCACTTGCAGTGGTCTTTGGGGCTACGAAGTGGGAGATGTCATCAAGTTCACGTCGATCTCCCCTCACCGCATCGTGGTGGCCGGGAGGACGAATGAAATGCTGGACAGCTACGGTGAGGCGGTTTATGGAGACGAAGCCAGAAAATCCATCCAGCTTGCAAGCGAAAAAACGGGTGCGAAGGTGATCCACTACCACGTTTCGCCGCTTGCTCTATCAGAGAACTCCATGCCCGGGCACGAGTGGCTGGTAGAATTTGAAACACCCCCAGACGATATACACCTCTTTGCTGCCGTCATCGATGGGCATCTTCAGGAAGTCAATCGACATTACGTGATACGAAGAGAATCTGAGGCATTTCGGGCTCCCAGGATCTCAATAATGAGTCGTGGGACGTTTTTTGAATGGCTCCAGCAGACCAGAAAGAGGGTGAGCGCTCAGACAAAAGTACCCAGAATGAGTGAGGATCGAAAAATAGCTGACGCCCTTTTGAGAATTTCGGGAAACAATACGTAAACAGATGATATAAAGGGTTTTAGAACCGGGTTCTCGGGGAACAACCACCCACTACCCGCGTGAACGGGAGCCGCTTTTAAAAGCGGAACCGCTGCCACTCGGTTTTAAGGTTGAGTTTGAAAAGGCCGAATCTGCTACGTGGAAGATGCCAGAGAAAATCGCTACTAAGAATTAGGATAGAGGAAGGGGAGTATGTACGTCCCACGCCAGCAAAGAATGCTGGATCAGTACCTGCAGGAAATAGGTCAGATCCCGTTACTAGTGCCGCAGGAAGAAGTTGATCTCGCGCAAAAAATTAAGAAAGGCGACCAGGACGCGCTGCATCGTTTGACCAGAGCGAACCTGAGATTCGTCGTTTCTGTTGCAAAGAAATATCAGGGTCAGGGTCTAACTCTGGCGGACCTGATCAATGAAGGAAATTACGGATTGATCAAAGCCGCTCAGCGTTTTGATGAAACCCGTGGTTTCAAGTTCATTTCGTACGCAGTGTGGTGGATTCGCCAGGCGATTCTTCAAGCGCTCGCCGAGCAGAGCCGCGTCGTGCGTTTGCCGTTGAACAGAATTGGAACGATTTCCAAAATACGTAAGACCAGTGCGAGACTGGCGCAGGTTCACGAACGCCAGCCCACTATCGAAGAGCTCGCTGTCGAGCTGGAAGTCGACGTAGACAAAGTACGTGAGGCTCTTCAGCATACGGGTCGCCATCTCTCAATGGATGCTCCGTTCAACGAAGACGATGACAACAGCCTGCTGGACGTTCTTCCGGATGACGGAGACACCAAGCCGGATGATATGCTCATGGACGAGTCGCTCAAGATTGATATTGAGCGTGCCTTGAGCCTGCTGCATCCACGCGAGGCAGAAATTACACGCCTGTATTTCGGTATCGGACGCGAGCATCCGCTCACGCTCGAAGAGATTGGACAGCGTTTCGACCTCACCCGAGAGCGTGTCCGCCAGATCAAGGAAAAGGCACTGCGAAAGCTGCGTCAGAAGCACCGCAGAGAAGAACTGCAGATGCACATCGGCTGAGATATCCTAGCGATCTTTTAAGGGCGGCTTCCGGACTCGGAAGCCGCCCTTTTTTATTTCATACCCTGGAGCCGATGCAGGCACGTGGCTGGCCTGGTGTTGATCGACAGCTATAAGCTAGTGCGCTTGAAAGCCGTTCTGTTTGCTCTGGCTGCAGGGTTTCTTGCGGCGACAGTGTCCTATTTCCTGAATGGGTGGCTGTTGCAGGGTTCTGGTCTGGTTGACTCCGATTATTCTAAATACGTAGCGCCGTTCACCGAAGAAGGGTTAAAGTGTATTTGGGTTGTGTACCTGATCTATTCGGATCGCGTCGGTTTCACAGTGGATGCTGCAATTTTGGGTTTTGGAATCGGAGCCGGATTCGCGGTCGTTGAAAACCTGTATTATTTGAGTGCTCTGGACGCAAGCACGCTGACCTGGATCATCCGCGGTTTCGGGACGGCGATTATGCATGGCATGACCACGACGGTATTCGCCATCATATTACAATCGCTTAAGCAACGGGAGAACGGAGGCCGGTGGACGGCATCGATCATCGCTTTTGCAATGGCCTACCTACTGCATTCGGCGTACAATCACGCCATCTACCAAATCCCACCCCTCATATTGGCGGCATCGCTCATTGTGATCGCTCCGATACTGATTTCGCTGGTGTTCACTCAAAGTGAAAATCAGACTCGCACCTGGCTCGGGACCGGTTTTGACACGGATCAGGAGCTCATGAAGCTGTTTATGAGTGGGGAGTTTTCGAAATCCAGGATTGGCGAGTACCTGACATCGCTAAAAGAACACTTCAAAGGCACGATAGTGGCGGATATGTTATGCCTCGTCCGAATACGTGTCGAGCTTTCAATTCGAGCGAAAGGACTACTGATGATGCGAGAAGCAGGCTTTGAGCCTAAACCTGACGAGGTTATCCGGGCAAAATTCGAGGAGATGGCCTACCTGGAGAAAGCCATTGGGAAAACAGGTTTGCTCGCCATCGAGCCCATATTGAAATGGTCCAGCCAGGACCTGTGGCAGCTCAACATGCTGGCTGAGCAATAGGTCAGGATCTTACTCGAACAATCCCGCCAGTCGATTGATGGAGCTGGTCCACCCCTGAAGATGCCCATCCCGAATTTCGAGATTGGGAAACTGCTCGTGGGTAACGATGACTTCTGTGGCACCATCCATGGCAACAAACTCGACGGTGACCAGGGTTGCAGTATCCATTCGGATGTCGTCTTCGCGCCAGTCCCACGTGTAGATGAGTTTAGACGGGCGACTGATTTCTCGGTAAACCCCGTGCGCGGTGTGTACGCGTCCTTCGTCATTGATCATTTTGATCTCATATTCGCCGCCCACCATCAGGTCAACTTTGCATTCAATACGCCCAACTCCTTCCGGTGCTGACCATTTCGACATGATTGAAGGCGTGATCCAGGCATCGAAAACCTCGTCTTGAGGGGCGGCGACTATTTTGGAGACGCGTAGAACAGTGTCGGTTGTTGTGCTCAATTTGATTCCCTCCCGGAATGTGTTGTATCTGGTGTGTTTTGTTTGTCGAAGTAACTGGCAAGCTGATCGAGTTGCTGCTCCCAATACTTTCGGTACCACTCCACCCAATCTGCGGCACCCTTCATGGGTCGAGCGTCGAGCTGGCACCTGCTGATGCGGCCGTCGCGCGTCCTGCGCACGAGTCCGGCCCGTTCCAATACTCGCAGGTGTTTCGAGATAGCCGGTCGCGACATCTCGAAGGGCTCGGCAAGAGTACCGACGCTTGCGGGGCCGTTTGCGAGTTTCATCAGAATGGACCGCCTGGTGGCATCAGAAAGGGCGCCAAACGTCAGGTCGAGATGATGTGCATTCGTAACCATATGGTTACCAATATAAATCAATAAATGGCTTCCAGCAAGGGTCCCAATGAAAAAGAATGACAGAAGCTTGTAGGTAGGGGATGCCACAAGCGCTAGCGAGGCGGCCGTTTGTGCGGGTGGGAGCGAACCAATCTCTTCGGGGATCCGTATCTTCGCTGCACCAATCCCACAGAATGATGTTTTGGATAAAAAACGCGTTGATCGACCTGGCGATAACCGCTGTTATCGCAATCTTTTATTTCAACGGAGCCACATGGGGATGGTGGATTATTGTCATCTACACCCCCTTGATGGTGTTGTTGAAAGTATTTGCGCTCTCAGGAATTGCCAATGCGGTTCAGCGCAAGGCCGATGATGTCCCGGTTTGGTTCTACCACCTGTTGTTTGGAGCGAACGTGGTTTTACTCATGTTATCAAACCTTCTCCTTCTCGCGGCAGGCTGGGCAGCAATATGGGTTCTGTCGACAATTGCTGAGTCCAGGCGGCCCAGAAGCAGCAGCAAAGCGTAAGGCTGTATCAGTTCGTGCTGACCAATTACTATACACTTCGCGCGCTCGTTCGCGAATGGCATCCTCGGCTCGTTGGCGCTTCGCTCATCGACTCCTATTCCCAGCACAAGGGAAGCTTGATCCTCGTTTTCGAGGAGGGAAATGGTGAAACCTGGTCGATAAATATTTCTATCCAGGCGCCGAACCGACACTTTTTCATGTACGGCGGCTCAAATCGGTCGAGAAAAAATGTCGTCGATCAGTTCTCGTCTCTGAAGGAGGCAGTTCTGACGGATGTATCCATTGCAGACGGGGATCGGCTGATCACCTTCCGGTTCGAGTCGGGTTCCGCGCTGGTGGTTGCTGCATTCGGTCCGAAGGCGAATGTATACCACATCGACCAACATGGAAATCTGGTAGGCACGTTCAAGGGGACCCAGACCCGGAGTGTACCCGAGGCAAGAGCGATTACAACACCTCTCGGGGCAGAGGATCTGAAACGCGTGTTGCAATCTGGAAGGTCACTGGACGCCGCCTTTCCACTGTTTCCCGCTCCCCTGATGTCGGAAATTCGCTCCCGGACTGGAGGAACTGATGATCCGGTACAAATTATCGAGGCGGCGCAGCACATCACCAGCCTTCTCGATGAGCCTGTGCCCAGAATTTACTGGGATGAAAACAGGAAGCCCCTTCTTTCAATGATTCCTCTCGGACGGGAATCTGATCGAGAGGAGCGGTTCGATACGGTGGACGAGGCAGTCAGAATATGTGCCCGTCGAAGGCTCGCGATCGGTCTTTTTGAAGGTACCTACAATCCGTTGATCCGGATGCTGAGGAATCGCCGGGACCAGGCGGATCGGAGTATGAAACGGGTGGAAAATGAACTCGGCAGCCCCTCCAGGGCAGACAAGCACGAGCATTTTGGACATCTGCTCATGGCACAGCCCCACCTGGTAAAAAACGGCGCGCCTGAAGTCCTCATGGCTGATATACTGAATGACGACTCGGAGGTACTGATAAGACTCGACCATCGTCTCAATCCGTTCGAAAACGCTCAGCGCTATTTCGAAAAGGCAAAAAATTCGCGTGCAGCGCGCAGTTCTGCCGATGAACGCCTGAAGGGACTAAAGGAAAAGAGTGCAGATGTTACCGACTTACTGGAGACGGCGTTGGGTCTGGATACGGTAGAGTCTGTGAAGACATTTCAGGCCAAATACGCCTCCAGACTACAATCGCTGAAATCTGCGCCCGATGATCCCGATTCTGTGCCGTTCAGGAGGTATACACTGGCCGATGGTTATGAAGTCTGGGTCGGTAAAAATGCGAAACAGAATGATGAGTTGACCCTCAAGGTCGCCCGAAAGTTTGATCTGTGGCTTCACGCAAGAGGCGTCGCTGGCTCGCACACCGTCTTACGCGTCAAGGGGCGGACCGATACGCCGCCGCGGAGGATCCTCGAACAGGCCGCGGCCATTGCGGCCTGGCACAGTAAGGCCAGAACGAGCGGCCTGGCGCCCGTGATCATCACTCAACGTAAATATGTCAGAAAACCTCGAAAAAGTTTGCCGGGAACGGTAATCGTGGAACGTGAAAAAGTAATTCTCATCGAACCCGGTCTTCCTTCTAAATAGGGCTACCGCGGCTCGAAAATCCCCCGTAACTTCGGGCCGACTCAATTCATTCCTGAATCAATAGCAGCATGACCTGGTGGGAATCAATTCTTCTTGGACTAATTCAGGGCCTGACTGAATTTTTACCCGTGTCTTCCTCAGGACACCTGGTTCTGGGCCAACATTTGCTTGGATTGAACTCGGGGAACGGTGATGTTTTGTTCGAAGTCATGGTTCATTTTGGCACTGTATTGAGTGTCGTTGTCATCTATCGAACACGCATTGCCAGGCTGATTGAAAGTTTTGCTCGAACGTCTGTTCAGCCCCGCATCTGGGGCAGTGCGTATCGAGAGGACGAACAGTTTCGCATGGGTGTTCAGATCCTGATAACCATGATTCCGACCGCATTGGTCTACGTGCTCTGGGGAAGCGCCATCGAAGCGGCATTTTCGTCACCACGGCTCGCTGCAGGAATGCTCATTTTCACGGGGGTGCTGCTCACGTTGACCCTGCTCCGGCGTAATCCGAAGGGGTCCATCACCGCCGGGAAGAGCCTTCTGATTGGCCTGGCACAGGCCGTTGCCATGATTCCGGGCATATCTCGCTCGGGCGCGACCATCTGCGCCGCACTGTACCAGGACGTAGAGCCGGAAAAGGCGGCGGATTTCTCCTTCCTGATGTTGTTGCCCATTGTTGTCGGCGCGACTCTACTGAAGGTATCGATGGCTGTTGGCGAGGCGGGGGCGGCGAACTGGCCGGTGCTGATCGCCGGAACCGTTGCCGCGTTCATCTCCGGC
>CALBJU010000164.1 GCA_937893205.1 uncultured Bacteroidota bacterium | reverse complement strand
ATCACAACAATTGCGTCAGACGAGGGTCCCACCTGTCCCTGAGCCAGTCCCCGAGGAAATTCATTGAGAGTACGGTCAACATAATCGCAATGCCAGGGAAAACCGTCACCCACCACGCCTGGGTCACATACTGACGACCATCGGCCACCATGATCCCCCACGCCGGCGTGGGCGGCGGGACGCCTACACCCAGGAAACTCAAAGTGGCCTCGGTCAGGATGAGCCCACCGATGCCAAAAGTGGTAATGACGACCACGGTATTTACGACGCCCGGCAGGATGTGTCTGTAGAGAATACGCGGCGTTGAAGCGCCGATGACTCTTGCCATTTCCACGTATCCCATGGTCTTGATCTGCAGCGTCTCGGCCCGGGTGTGTCTCGCGAAACCGCTCCAACTGAAGATAACCAGAAGGCCGATGATGACGGTGAGGCTCTGCCCCAGCACGATGACTGTGACAAGCGCTACGAGTATGAACGGTATAGCGAGTGTGAAATCGACGAAGCGCATCGCTATTTCGTCGATCTGGCCGCCGTAGTAACCCGCAATAAGTCCCAGCGTGACGCCACCGAGCACGCCAAAACTCAAGACTATGGTCGCAATCATCAATGAGATTCGGGCTCCGAATATAAGGCGGCTGGCTACGTCCCTTCCGAGAGGGTCTGTTCCGAGGATGTGGGCCATCGAACCCTCGGGATCCCACGCCGGCGGTATGTTCCTAAGGTTGAGATCACCCTGCGTGGGGTCGTACGGTGCGATAAGCGGTGCGAAAATGGCTGAGAATACCAACACGACGAGGATAAACAACGGCAGCACAGGCCAGCGTCGAACGAACCTCCACACTCTCCCCGGTATCCCATCAGAGTGCCCCGTTATCTGTAAATCTAATTCAACGTGTTGAGTCATCGTGCTCCTGCTAATACCGGATCCTTGGGTCAATCACGGCGTACGCGATATCAACGAAGAGATTTATTACCACGTAAATCAACGTGAAGATCAACACCACGCCGGTGACGACTGGGAAATCATTATTGAAAACGGCGTCGACAGCGAGACGGCCCAAGCCCGGCCAGGCGAAAACCGTTTCGGTGACCACCGTGCCGGTAATGTAGGACGCGACCAGGAGCCCGGAAAAGGTTAAGGGAACAATCACTGCGTTTCTGAAGGCGTGTTTCCAGATGATGACGCGGGAATTGACACCCTTGGCCCTGGCGAACACGATATATTCGGAGTCCAAAATCTGGAGCATCGCCGAGCGAATCAGGCGGGTGAATCCTGCAGAGGAACTCCAACCGAGTGCAATAGACGGCAGGATGTAATGATCGATGCCGCCCCGCCTCCCTACAGGCAACAGCTCAAGCTGTACAGCGAACACCAGGATCAGCATGATGCCCAACCAGAATCCTGGCACCGATTGCCCGCCGAGTGAGAAGATTCGCGCGGCATAGTCCCAGAAGCTGCCGCGACGCACGGCCGATAGAACTCCCAACGGCACTCCGACTATCGTTGCAAAAAGGAGCGCCCCACCGGAGAGCTGCAAGGTGGCCGGAATCCTAGCCTTGATCACATCAAATGCGTCGATCTGATCCCGAAGCGAGGTGCCGAACTCTCCCGTCACCGCCTTGCCAAGCCAGGTCACGTACTGAACGAAAATAGGTCTGTCCAGCCCCATCTCCTCGCCCCACTTGTCCCAATCCGCCTTGGTTGTGTATTCACTCAAGTACAGGGTTCGAGGGTCGCCTGAGGCCCGGGACATTAAAAACACAAACAGAGTGGCAAACACCACCACCACTATCATATAAAGGAAGCGAATAAAGATGAATTTTCGCAATCCACGTCACTTTCAAATTCAAACTGAACGATCAAACCACACCCCCAGCCAGCCGGAGGAAGTACGGCAGCCGGAGGGTGTGGTTCGATCGCTAACTACTGCGTATACCAGGTATACGAGATCACTTCATCACGATAGTTTCAGGCGAGATGAAGTCCTTCCAGGCGAAACTCGAAGGTCGCCATTCCTGTACTCCGGGTCCAGTGACGTAGTTCGCCTGAGCTTTCACCACAGGGGCAACCCAAGTCTCGTCATTCATAAAGTCAAGTATTCCGACGTTGTTTTGGATTCGCTTGACGAAATCCTCTTCAGTCCTGTTCGCGTAGTACAGGCCGAGGATATCGGGCAAACCGTAATTGCCGTCAGGCACTTCCATGCCTTTGCTGAACCCACCGGATGGCTTGTGGCAACAAAGGAACGCACCATCTTCCTCACCATTAACTCCCCAGTGGTGCATCCACAGGATGTCAATTGATCGGGTGACGAGCGAGGGTCGCCGCGCTGCATATGCGGTCGATTCGATCGACACATCCAAGCCAATGTCCCGCCACATCTGGGCTATGCCCTGACCGACCTCTGGGTCGACAGCGACGTTATCGGGCGGAATCCACATGTTGATCGTGAGATCAGATGAGATCCCGGCTTCAGCCAAAAGGATTTTCGCCTGTTCGGGATCATACGGTATCCGCCACTCGTCTTTGAAGTACGGCGTCCCGTCGCCCATAGTAGCCAGATACACGTTGGAGGGCGCCCCAAGGCCGGCTAGGATCGTCTCGTTGATGAGATCGCGATCGATCGCGATGCTCAAAGCGCGGCGGAACTTCCTACTTGTTTCCAGTGTCCCCGGCTTTGTCGGGTCTCCGATCCAAGGATGTTCCGCATCGGCCTTCAATCCGGGTCTCGGGAAAACAACCTCGTTCTCTTCTCGCCAGGTCTTTGTCCAGTAGTTTCCACCGAAGTAAAGGATCTGGTTCTGTGCCGCACCCACGGCATAGGCTGTTGAACCGGGAACGGATTCCAAAGTATCAATAAGGAACTTGCTGGAAATCGCCGTCATGTCGATCTCACCGGTCTTCAACGCTGCGATTCTGACGGCTTCCTCTGGGATCGCAACCACTCTCACTGTTTTGGTCTGTGGCTGGCCATCCGCGCGCCAGTAGTCAGAGAACGCTTCGAGGACTACTTCGTCGTCGCTGCGCCAACTCACGACCGAATACGGGCCAGTGCCGATCATTTTATCAATAGCATCATCACCGAGCTCTTCGACCAGCTTCTTGCTGATCATCGGCGTGTTACCACCGCCAGAACCCCAGAGCGCTTTGACAAAATTCGGGTCGAACTGTCCCTCTTTGTAATGTACGACAACGTGCGTATCGTCTGTTGCTTCCCAAAAGTCCACTCGGTCCTTTTGGGAGCGATAGAAGGTTGTGCCTTCCTTGTTTCCTTCATTGAAGCTGAATGCCACGTCTTCGGCGGTAAGTTCCCCCCAACCGTCGTGGAACATCACGCCGGTGCGAATCGTGAACGTGACCGTGCCAGCATCAGGATCCGCCACCCATGCGGTGGCAATGCCGTGCGTGGCCCCTGCGGGATCAGGTCTTTCCGAGGCGATGTGAGTTCTCGCTCGCATCAGGTTCTCGTAGACACCCCAGTCGACGTAGTGGAAATCGGTTCCAGTACCCTGCTTTGACGGCAAGCCAATAGGCGGGAGAATGCGAACCTCTCCAACAATGACTTCGCCGGACGGTCCGGCTGGCGCCGCTTCGACTTCGACAATTACGGTCTCGACAACCGTAGCGCCCTTGACCTCGACTTTTTTCTCAACGATTACGGTCTCGATAACGGTGTCGCCCTTTTCGGTAACGACGACCGTATCACCCTTTTCGGTAACGATGACCGTCTCGACGACCGTGACGGTCTCACCGCCACAGGCGACTACTGCGATTGCAAGGAGTGCGCCAAGCAGCCCAAGCACAACAGTTGACGCTGCCCGGGGCAGTGTTTTATCTCGTGCAAACATGAAACATTTTCTCCATCTCTTGAGATGCACCACCTACACGGTGGAATATGTCATATTCAACTGCATATACGTATATAAATATCATGCATTTGAAGGTTTATGAGGATATTCCTATTAGATTGACACTGTCAAGCGGTTTCAAAGTGATGTAAATTTTATATGCTTTATGATATATGTCATGACCTCGTAGCTGTTCTTACGCCAAGTGAAGTATTCCCAATGAATCGTTGCGCCAATTTCCACTGGCTGGTCGTTCACTAGAGGGTGTTGAAGTATCGGATTCCACGCTTCCGAGTTACGTAAACCGATCCGAATATCCTGAATCATGACATTGAGGAACTACACCATCTAAGTGGGCGGCGGGGGGCTGGCAACTTGGCATTCGTAATAGCACAAGGAACATAAGACAGTGGCAAAGATTTCTCTTATCGGCGCAGGCAGCGTGACGTTCGCACGTCGCCTACTACAAGACATCGTGTGTGTGCCTGAACTTTCCGAT
>CALBJU010000163.1 GCA_937893205.1 uncultured Bacteroidota bacterium | reverse complement strand
GATGAGGCCGGCCACATGTGCTCCCGCTTCTTCTTCCAGAGCTTCTAGCGAAGCCTCCTTCACGCGTTTTACCGATCCAAAATGTCTAAGCAGTTTCTTGGCCGTTTTGGGACCGATGCCTTCGATTTCTTCCAGCTCGGTGCGCAGGGTCGATTTCGCCCGTTGTTTACGCTGAAAAGCGACTGCAAATCGATGCGCTTCATTTCGGGTTCGTTGTAGCAGCTGCAGGGATGCGCTGTCTTTGGAAATGAAAACTGAATCGGTGTCTCCTGGAAAGAAAACTTCCTCCAGTCGTTTCGCGAGCCCAACCACCGGAAACTTGCCGTAGGCCTCCACTTCATCGAGGGCCAGGACCGCGCTGGACAGCTGGCCCTTGCCGCCGTCGATCACGACGAGGTCAGGCCACGGGCCGTTTTCTTCCACGACCCTGGCGTAACGCCTCGATACAATCTCCCGCATGGACTGGAAGTCGTCCGATTTTCCGCCACCAACGGAGCGGACTTTGTAGGTCCTGTATTCGCTTTTCTTTGGATTGCCATCGATGAAGACGACGCAAGAGGCGACTACGTCGGTTCCACCGAGGTGGGATACATCGAAGCATTCGATCCTGCGGGGGAGCTTCGGGAGAGAGAGGTCGGATTTGAGCTTCGTGACTGCATGGGGCACTTTTCCTTCATTCTTTTTTTGACGCTGGATGTGAAATTCTTCCAGGAGCAGCTCCGCATTCTTCTCGACAATTCCAATCAGACCAGCCTTATCTCCACGTTGAGGAATATGGACGGTGACTTTCTGACCTTGTTTCTGCTCCAGCAATTCCAGAACTGGCCCCGAATCTGACATGGGCACAGAAAGCAGCAATTCTTTGGGGAAAAACGTGGCTTCGGAGTAATACCGCTCCACAACCGCCTGCATCAATTTCTCACTGGGGCTCTCTCCGATGCGGGTCAGAAATATCTGTCGCCGCCCGACAATCTTACCGTCACGCATCTGAAAGACCACTCCGCACGCGGCATTCGCCTCTCGATCGACCGACAAAGCAAAGAGGTCCCTGTCCGCAAGATCACCCGAGACTACTTTCTGGCGCTCGCCGTATTTCTCCAGAGCCTTGACCTGATCACGAAGTTTGGCTGCCTCTTCAAAATTCATTTTTTCGGACACAAGCTGCATCTCGTCCTTGAGCAGGTTGATCAGCGTATCCGTTTTTCCGTCGAGGAGTTTTTCGACTTGTCTGATAGTCGAATCATAGCTCTCAGCGGTCTGATAGCCGACGCAGGGTGCGTCACACTTTTTGATGTGGTACTGCAGACAGACCTCATATTTTCCGGCAGCTATCGGCTCCGGTGCTAGATTCAGTGTGCAGGTTCGGAGTCGGAATATGGACCGAATCGTATCCAGCATGATGCGCATGCTTCGAACATCGGTGTAGGGTCCGAAATATTTCGATCCATCCTTCCTGGGTCTTCGGGTTGGGAAAACTCGTGGAAAGGGTTCCCTCTTTACACAGATATACGGATAGGTCTTGTCGTCGCGGAGATTAATGTTGTATCGCGGCTTGAGGCTCTTGATGAGATTATTCTCAAGAAGGAGTGCTTCAACCTCAGTGTCGGTGACAATGACTTCAACGTCGTAAATCTTCGCGACCATGATCCGGAGCCGCCCATCGTGTTTTCGGCCTTTATGGAAGTACGAATTGACGCGCGATCGGAGATTCTTGGCCTTGCCCACATACAACACCTTCCCATTCTCATCCTTGTGTTGATATACACCTGGACGAGTGGGAAGTCGGGCCAGTTTTTCGGCGAGGTCGGGGTGCATGGTTCGGGCGGGGCGAGTCGAGGAACGCTTCGATAAACCCGTGCCAGGATTGAAGGTTCGTGCCTACATTAAAGCAACATTCTGGATGTTGGTCTTTCAATGAACGATACCGTTTCCGGCGTACTCACCATCCTTCACGAGCTCTATCCGCGGGCGGACTGCGCATTAGAGCACACCACTGCCCACGAGCTGCTTTTTGCGACCATCATGTCGGCTCAGACCACGGACGTGAGTGTCAACAAGGTGACGTCTACACTTTTCAAGAAATATCTC
>CALBJU010000162.1 GCA_937893205.1 uncultured Bacteroidota bacterium | reverse complement strand
CCCCCTGCGCGCGCTCCGAGAACTGTTTCATATCCCCGTGACGAGTGCAGGGCAGGACGTTATCTATTTCACTGGTAACTCTCTAGGTCTGCAACCTCGCTCCACGAGGAATGCGGTAAACGAAGTGCTCGACGATTGGAAGGAACTGGGCGTTGATGGTCATCTGAAGGCCAAAAACCCCTGGCTGCCTTACCACGAACGCCTGACGAGCGGCATGGCATCCCTCGTGGGTGCCCTTCCTGAGGAAGTGGTCATCATGAACTCCCTCACCGTGAACCTGCACCTGTTGATGGCCAGTTTTTACAAGCCGGGCGGGCTGAAACGGAAAATCTTGATCGAACACCACGCCTTTCCGTCAGACCGCTACGCCGTACGTTCTCAGATCGCGTGGCACGGATTGGACCCGGCCGAAAATCTGATTGTCCTGGGTGAGGAGGAGAATCTGGATGTGCTGGATGAATCGTCCATCGAGTCGGAACTAGCTGAGAACGGCGAAGAAATTGCGCTCCTACTCATCGGTGGCGTGAACTACTATTCGGGCCAGCTATTCGACATGAGGCGAATTACCCAGGCAGCGCACGACGCCCGTGTCATGGTTGGGTTTGACCTGGCGCACGCCGCCGGCAACGTGCCGCTCGCACTGCATGATTGGGATGTGGATTTTGCAGCCTGGTGCTCCTACAAGTATCTGAACGCCGGTCCTGGCGGTCCAGCTGGAATATTCGTGCATGAATCCCACGGTAACGACCCGGACGTACCCAGGTTGGCGGGATGGTGGGGTCACGACAAGACCTCACGCTTCACGATGCCCGATGAGTTCAATCCAATCACCGGCGCCGAAGGATGGCAGATGAGCAATCCTCCGGTTCTCTCGTTGGCGGCACTCAAATCCTCCCTGGACGTCTTTGAGAGTGTTGGAATGGATGCTCTAAGAGAGAAAAGCATCAAACTGAGCGACTATCTCAGGTATTTGATCGAGAAAACATTGACAGACCGCGTTGAAATAATTACACCCAGGCTGGCCAGCAGACATGGAGCACAACTATCCCTCCGGGTCTTGCCGGGCGAGAATAACACCATATCTGGACGGACAGTGTTTGACTATCTGGAGTCTGTCGGGACGATATGTGACTGGCGCGAGCCGGACATTCTCCGGCTCGCGCCAGTCCCGCTCTACAACAGCTTCACCGATGCGTTTCGATTCGCTCGGCAGCTCGAAGAAGCGTTCCGCCCGGAGGAAACATCCTCGTGATTACCCCAGATAAGCACGCCGTTATTTCGGGTGGCGGGCTGGCGGGATCACTGCTTGCCCTCGTCCTCGCAAATCGAGGGATGCGGGTCACCGTTTTCGAGAAGCGTGGTGATCTTCGGAATCTCAAGGCGCCCGCCGGAAAATCGATCAATCTGGCTCTGTCCGAGCGCGGCATCCATGCACTCACGAAGGTGGATCTGGCCGATCAAGTTCTCAAAGGCACCATTCCCATGCGCGGACGCATGGTTCACGCTCGCGACGGTACAACCAGTTTTCTACCCTACAGTCGAGATGAGAGCGAGTACATTCGGTCCGTCTCCCGGCCTGGATTGAACCGCATTCTCCTCGAGAAAGCTGGACTTCACCCCAATATTGAGCTTCATTTCAACAGCGAGGTCATATCGACCGACCCGGACAAAAGGGTCGTGTCCCTCAATTCTGTGGCCGCTTCAGGGAGGGAAGTCAGCTACGATCTTCTTTTCGGCGCAGATGGAGCCGGTTCGCCCGTCCGGAGCAGCCTGCACTCGTTTTCCGACATTGGATATCGACAGGAAATGCTGAGGCACGGTTACAAGGAGCTCTCCATGCCCGCTTCAGCCGATGGCTCATTCGTCCTGGAACCCGAGGCCTTACACATCTGGCCGCGCGGCACTTACATGCTGATCGCTCTGCCCAACATGGACAAGACTTTTACGTGTACCCTGTTTCTTCCTTTTGATGGTGAGCCTGGTTTCGATCAGCTCAAGGAAGAGTCGCAAATCAGTGCGTTTTTTGACTCGCAGTTTCAAGATGCCGTCCCTCTTATTCCTTCGTTGCTCACCGATTTTATGACCAATCCGACCGGAAGGCTGGGCACGGTCCGGTGCGACAAATGGACTTACGGCGACACCGCCCTGATTCTCGGCGATGCGGCCCACGCCATCGTTCCCTTCTTTGGTCAGGGCATGAATTGTGCGTTTGAGGATGTGTCCGTGCTGGCTGAGATGCTGGATGAAGGAAATCATCAATCCTGGTCCGATCTGCTTCACGAATTTGAAAAAGAGAGAATCGCGAATACCAACGCCATCGCAGACATGGCGCTGACCAACTACATAGAAATGCGGGACCTGGTCTCCGACCCTGCTTTCAGGCTCAGACGCTCCCTCGCCCTCGAATTGGAAAAACGATTCCCGGAGCGATTTATTCCGAAATATTCGCTGGTCTCGTTCCACAGGGTGCCGTACAAACAGGCCCAGGAAATCGGAAGAAGACAGGACTCCGTGTTGAAGACACTTTGTGAGGGTAAGCAGGGAATTGCTGAGATTGACTGGGGGCGAGCCGAAACGCTGGTGGCTGAGCTAGGCGCGATGAACTGGGCACGATGAGCTAGGCGCGATGAGCTACGCACGATCAACCGCACACGATAAATCTCGGCATGCAGAATGGTCAGCCCAGATTCCAGTGGAATCCGAGTTGCTCAACTACCTCTTTTGGTAAGGTTGGCAGCTCAGATCGTGGAATGAAGAAAGTGGACAGATTCACAAGGTCGGAAAACACTTTGTTGTGCTGAGCCGCTTTTCTCAGATACTCATGTCCCGATGAGCCTCCAGTTCCGATTTTTGTCCCAATCATCCGCCGGGCCATCAAGGAGTGCCTGTAGCGCCAGTTTGTAAAATTCTCGTCGACATCGCCCAGTACGTGGAGCAATCTGAACGGCAGGTGCAGGATCGGTTCATCCCGGTACAGATGAATCAATAAGGCGGCCTTCAACGCCTGGTGAGAAAGCCTTTTTTCTCCCGTCTCAATCAGATTCTGATACTGCTTTTCATCAAACAGGGCCTCGAAATGGATTTCGGTGTGTCGCAGGTTCTCCAACTGGCCCTCTTTTTCACTTCCTGAGAGAGTGGGATGGCCCTCGATCAAGGACTTATCGGAGGCCAGCATGCGCGATACCGCGCCGCGATAGGCTTCCCAGAAGTCAAAATCGCCAAACTCGATAAATGGGGTTCGCGCCAGCCACGATTCTATCAACGAGAATATGGAGGCTGACTTTTCAGACGCCTCCACGGTCATTTTATCTTCGTCGGAAAAGCGGGAGGTGTAAGCGGTCTTAGTGGACGCGTGCCGATCATGCGGTCGCATTCCCATTTTATTTTCAATCAGCCGCCATTGTGCACTTTGAAATCCGGAGGCCGGAAACAAATCATCCCGAAAATCCAGGAAATCCAGAGGTGTCATGGTCTCCAACACATCGATCTGCTGCATCAAAACTCGCTGAATGGAAACCACGCGTTCAAGGTGTGCGACTGCTTTGCCCAGCGCCTTTTCCTCCACTGCGTCCTTATTCAGGATTCTGATCGCCCCGTCGACCTCCCAGAGTATCTGCTTGAACCAGAGCTCATACGTCTGATGCACAATGATAAACAGCATCTCATCGTGCGCAGCAGTTCCCTTTTTTGAGGATTCGAGATGTTGAGCATCCAGAATTTTTCCCAGTTGGAGATAATCTCCATAGTAGAGCGGGTCGCTGGCCATCCCGATTATCCTTCCTTTGAGTTGCCTGGCTCTGGAGCCGTGTCCATTCCCATCTGCTCTTCCAGAACGTAGATGTCGGCGAGATTGCGTCCGATTTGGCCATAATCTAGACCGTAACCAACGACGAACAGATTCCGGATTCTGAATCCTACGAAGTCGAGACGCACCTCCACTTTGGTGGCCTCATATTTATGTAGCAGGGTCGCGGTCTTGAGAGACGCCGGGTTTTCCTGCGACAGCCTGTCGAGCAGGTACTGCATCGAAAGGCCTGTGTCCACGATATCTTCTACCACAATGACATGGCGCCCTTCAATATCCGCGTCAATACTCTTGAGCTCCTTTACCTCTCCCGACGATATCTTTTCTTCGCCGTAGGATGAGAGCTTTAGGAAATCCATCTCGCAATCGATCTTCATCGCCCTCATCAAATCGGCTAAAAACACGAAGGCCCCGTTCAATACACCGATTAGAATGGGTTTTTTGTCTCCGTATTCTTGGGTCAGTTCCGCCCCCATTTCCTCAATTCTGGAGCGAAGGGTTTCGGCCGTCAGGTATTTGCGAAATCGTTCACCGCGAATGATGACCGTCTGTTCGTCGTGGACGAGAAATGTGGCTTCCATTTCCTTCAAATTGAGCGTTTCAAAATTCGACACCCAGTAGATAAAAGCTGCCGCTGGGCTCTGGTGGGATCGACCGGTGCTAAAGTACGTGATTCCACTCTCTTATCATTCCCGATTCAGGTCACGAAAGTACTCGTCTCGTAGAATTGACTGTTTCCTCTCTCTTTTCAATCCACTCACACCGAAGGACTCGTTTTGTAGAGGGGGTAACCTTAAATCGGTCGTCAATTCTGTGCCCAACGACCCATGCAATACGCCCTCCAGAGAGGAGAACCAGCACGTTTTTTTTCTCTGAGGCCGCTACCCCTTCGTCCGTCAGGAACGACTTGAGTTTCTTACTCCCATCCATGCCTAGCGGGTAAAACCGATCTCCCGCAGTCCAGCACCTCAGGCTGAGATGGTCCTGAAGCATATCACTGTCCAGATATGCGATTTTCTGATCAGTGGCCAAGTATCCATCGGTTGAAACCATCATCTCTTTGCAGACAAGCCTTCCACTCTCCCTGATCGTGTTTCCGCGTCGATGGACGGCAGAGGGTGTTTGGTCCGGCTGTAACAAGATGCGCTCCATCACGATGTGATCGCGTTCTCTCCAGGCCCGGACCGATTCCAGCTCCACCCGTTTTCCAACCTGAGAACCGACCAGATCGAGGACAGACCTCGCAATGGTCGACCTTCGGGGGGCGAAAGGGTCGAGATGCTCGATCATTTCCATCACGAGCCAAGTCGCAATCCAGCCCGGCAGGGTGTTTAGCTCAGCCAGGCTCAGAACAGTACCCCTCTCTTCGATGCTGGACCGAAGCAACCTCCGAAACGCCCCAATTTTGTCCGAGAGTGCCATTCCGGCCTCCCGAAAGGATGCATACTCAGAAGATGACATCTCGCGGAGCTCCGTTCTAAGGGCACTCCTCTCGAATATCGGAGATGAATTCGATTCATCTTCCCGCCAGGCTAGAGTCCGCCGCCCCGCCTCAGCTTCAATCTCGGCCCGGGTGAAAGAAAGCAGCGGCCGTACCAGGCTGACCTCTGAGTACCTGGACAGCGGTCTGCTATCAGGCATTGCGGCCAGACCAGCAACGCTCGTCCCTCGTGCAAGATTGAGCAGCATGGTTTCCAACTGATCATCTGCGTGGTGCGCTACGGCTACAAACTGAATGTCATTTAGTGCGCAAAGCGATTCAAACCACTCATACCGGACGACCCGCGCCCAGGCCTGCAGCGATGTGTCGGGCCGCGTGGATTCAGAAACGTTCAGTACGTGGAACCCAAGATTCAGCCGAGAGGCCAACATCCGTACCAGGTTTTCGTCCGAGTCTGAAGCTGACCCGCGTAGACCATAATTGACGTGAGCAATCCGAACCTGGTATCCCGCCTCCTGAAGCAGAACGGCGAGCAGAATGGAATCCACACCCCCACTGACCCCTACGAGTATCCTGGAAGCGGTCGGAATCAGTTGCAGACTCGAAAAATGTTCTTTCAGGCTGGAATTCATGCTCTGAACCGATCCTGCCCGCGCAGACTGAACGGGGCTATTTGCCGTCAAAACGCTCTCTGAGCTCTTCGCCCGACAGAGTAATGATTGTTGGCCTTCCATCCGGGCTCACATAAGGCGATGCGCAGTGAAACAGTTGGTCGATCAGGGAGCGCATCTCGCCGGGGCTGAGTTTCATCCCGGCACGAACTGCACCCCTGCGAGCAACACTCCTTGCAAGATTTTCCCGTCCCGACAGACGCTCGACACGTTCAAAAAGTCGGTACTGATCAACTATTTCGTCGAGTACGCTTCGTTCGTCGCCCGTGGAGATATCGGCCGGCACACCCCGAACGATCACGCTATTGCGACCGAATGCGGCGACGTCGAACCCGAGTTTCTTCAGGTCAGGCATCAACTCTTCCAAGAGTGCATAATCCGACGCAGAAAATTCGATCGTCCGCGGAAAAAGTAATTGTTGAGACAATCCAAATCCGCTTTCCAGACACGAAACTGCCTGTTCATAAAGAATGCGCTCGTGCGCCATCTGCTGGTCGATGATTACGAGACCGGAAAGGATTTGAGTGAGGATGTAGGTGTCATGTAACTGCCACAGGAGCCCCTCTTCTCCAACGCCGCCCGACTTACTCGCAGCCGCGTCATCTGTCGAAGCAGCCGGGACCGCAGTCGCCATTTGGGTTCCGCGATATAGGGCCTGGCTGGCCTCTGATACCCAGTTCCGCGGCTTCGGAGCGGGGTCATCGGACTCCCGCTCCGAAGCCGCCCGACTCACGGGAGTTGCCCGCTCCAACGGGTCAAGATTCAGTGACAGACCTTTGACCGGGCTCGCCCGGGTCATGTCTGGCGTTTGCAGGCTCATCCCCAGGGATCGTCCAACAACCGCTCGAAGCATCCCGTAAACGCCCCTCTCATCGTCGAATTTCACCTCTGCCTTCGTCGGATGGACGTTTACATCCACGTGTCGTGGATCGATATCCAGAAACAGGGCAAAGAAGGGATACGACCCCGCCGGAAGCAGGTACTCATAGGCCGAAAGCACCGCATGTTCTACATAACGGTGTTTGACGTAGCGCCCGTTTACAAACAGAAACTGATTTCCGCGGGTGCGGCGGGCACCTTGAGGTGGGCCCAGAACACCTCGGACCGACAGATAACTGGTTGACTCATCGAGAGGAATTAGTTCATCCTCACGGGCGACAGGAATCAGAGACTTAACACGATTCGATAGATCTGTGTGAAACTGACCGCTTCCTTCCCCACGCACATTGATCAGTTCATTTCCAGCGTGCAGTAGTTGAAACGACACCGCTGGATTTGACAGAGCCAGGACCTGGACCACGTCCAGGACGTGCTTGAGCTCCGTCTGCGGCCTTTTGAGAAAATTTCTTCGCGCCGGCACATTGAAGAATAGATTTCGAACGGCCACTGAAGTACCGCGTGTGGGCGCCACCGGTCCGGACTCGATCAGCTCCCCACCATCGATTTTAACCCGAAAAGCTGGGTCAGAATCGTTAAGTCCGGTCTTGAGCTCAATCTGAGAGACAGATGCCAGGGACGCCAGGGCCTCTCCGCGAAATCCAAGTGTGTGAATGGTTTCCAGATCCTCGACCGACCGGATCTTGCTCGTGGCGTGACGCTGGAAGCACAGAATGGCGTCCTCCTCTCGCATTCCACAGCCATTGTCGACCACCTGAATGAGAGAGCTGCCCGCCTCCTGCAGAATCACTTGGATTTCGCTTGCTCCGGCATCCAACGAATTCTCCACCAGCTCCTTGACAGCTGAGGCTGGCCGCCGGACGACTTCGCCGGCAGCGATCTTGTTGGCCAGAGAGAGGGGCATCACTCGGATGATGCCACCGGCCTCCTGGATCTCTTCTTTTTCAATGCTTGGGGCGTCAGCCTGCACTTCCCTTCCGCTCACAATATTGTTATCCAAGCGTTAAATACATGTAGGCCACCAAGGCAACCAGACCAAGGAATATAATGAGCGTCAGTGGACTTCGACGGTGTTTGGTCGAAACCTTTATTCTCATCCGTTGCTTCAGCCGCTCATCTTTTTTAGGATCGTAGAATCTGGGCAGATAATCGAATTTCTTGTTTCGAACTTTTTTACCTGGCGTAAACAGGGCCATTGTGAGATTCTGTGCCGGTGTTAATAAATCTGAAAAACTGTATTGAAAAGTCCGGAGTGCGGAGGACTATACCGAATTCTACCCCGCCACGTTCCTGTAAAAATCAGCGAGCTAGCAGCGAGGTCAGCTCTGAAAGGTACAGGTAGTACACGGGTGCTGTAAAGATGATGGAATCAAAGCGATCCAGAATTCCTCCGTGACCCGGAAGGATGGCAGCGGAATCTTTCACACCGGCGGCCCTCTTGAAAGCACTCTCCAGAAGATCTCCAATCTGACCCCAGACACCCGCCAGGAACGCAAACACAACCACGTCGACCCAAGATAATTCGGGGATCCACTGCGTCTTGAACAGGGTCGCGGTGGCAATTGCCAGAACCACTCCCCCTATCGTCCCTTCCCAGGTCTTGTTGGGCGAAATGGAGGGCGCGAGCTTGTGCTTACCTAGAGTTCGACCCGCATAATACGCGCCTGTATCGGTCGCCCATATGAGGCAGAGCAGCATCAGCACAATTAAGAAAGCCGCATCCAGGCCGTTAGCCTGACTGGCTTGCCAGTGAATATCGATCATGAAAGACATCATGATCACCGGATACACCATGCTCGCCAGCGTGCCTGCAAACCGTTCTATCGATCGCCGAACTCCAGTGTAGATGGTCGAGGCGGCAAACAGCATCACCACAATCAGAAGCGGCGTCTGCCACCACTCCACAAAATACTTGCAGAGCCAGCTGAGGGAGAGCAGCCAGGACCAAGTGAGGCTTACCTGCCACCCCATTCTGCGGAGCATGTAGACAAACTCCATTTGGGCGACGAGGGAAATCAGCGCAATGAACGCGAAAAACACCCAGTCGCCGACGTAGACCGTGTAGACTATGAGCGGAATTCCAACCAGCGCAGTCAGTATGCGGACCAACCCCTGATTCATGTTTCTTCTCGCTCTTCAGGGGGCGGTGCGGCCCTCTCCGGATCCGCAGCAATGGCTATTTCGGTGAGGTCTGCATCCGAAATCTGAGCAGAGGAAAGAAGAGACTGGGCCGCCCCTTCAGATTCCTTTGGAACCAGAACATAAATCGCAGACATCGATCCCAGCGTGAGACTGAATGATCGGTCCTTCTTGCGCATGATGACGGCCGGAATTCCAGAATCATCGAGGCGGTCCCGAACCAGATCGGCTTCGTAATCCGTTCCCGTTTGAAACACGGTTATCCAGCCATCAAATTCTTTTGCGGTCATGGTGTTGCCTCCCTGAGTTCGTTTTGATCCGAAGGTAAACTGGCGACAGTCGGATCGCCCCCATCGTCGGTCCGGTTTTCGGCCTCGCCATTATGCATAAACCAGAGCGTACCCGCAAGTATCATGGCCGCAGGAATGACTATCGTAAGCGGAAAGGTAAATGATTCCAGGTCCACATTGGAAGATTCAGAACTGGCCATCTTTCCCATCACCGCGGCGAACGAATTGTTTGCGAGATGGATCAGCATGGCTGGAAGAAGGCTCCTTGAACGCCAGGTGACGTAAGCCATAAACACGCCTAGAATCGAGAGTGGAATCGCCTGCGTAAGTCTCAGGTGATACAGTCCGAAAATGATTCCAGAAAACGCTATCCCCCGCCACGCGCCGAGCGCTCGTTCGGCCTGTCGCTGCACGAATCCTCGGAACAACACTTCTTCGCAAATGGCCGGGGTCAGAGCGAGCATGGAGATCGAAAATACCAGACTGAAGTCATGCGTCAGTACGCCTTCGATCAAGTCCATCTGAGCCTGCTCGAGTTCCCGAATCCAGTCGGGCCACGGCAGCGAATCGCTTACGGAGCCCGTCCACTGAACGATAGGAATAAGCGCAATGAGGGCCAGAATAGATAAGAAGAGGAATCGTGGATTGGCCATGCGTAAACGCAGGAACGACTTCCAGGTAGACGAATGGAGCCGGGCAAACCAGAGGGCAGGTAGAAGTAAACCGAACACCTGCCCCACGGTGTTGGAAATCAGGACCGTTCCGGGATTGGCGCTAAGAACACTAGCCAGGTCGTTGAGAATATCCTGCAGACTCAGTCCTGTGTTTAGCAGCAGTGCGAGCAGAACGATCGTACTGATTCCTTGAAACAGAAAAAATGCCGCAATCAGCCCAATGAATGCTGAGACGAGGGGTGAGAGACGAGTACGTTCCAGGCGCCCGTCGGCCAGAAATGATGATGTCGAGGGGAGCACGTGCAAAGAATATCTGAATTACTAGGCCGGAATTACGAAGCGCTGGTACGCGCGAAGGACCTTCTTGTCCCTCAGGCGAGTTCCAGTAGGTCGCGACGCAACCGGTTGATTATCGTTCGCAACCTCGTGTAAACGTACTTGTGGTTTTCGAACTGCATGATCTTTGCAATCTGCTGCGCCCGCATTCCGTGTTCGAACCTGAGGAGAATCAGCAACTGATCTTCTGGATCCAGGTCCTGGATGGCCGAATTCAGCACTGAGACGCGATCAGATTCAGAGAGGTCAACCTGATCGGGGGACCGCATGGTCCCGGGAGGTGAGAGTCCCATCTCGTTGAGGTCGTCGAGCGAAATCATGGGTCGATTTGCTCGGAGAGCGGCGAGAAGGTGCCAGCGCTTGTTGACCGAAAGGAGTTCGTCGATTCG
>CALBJU010000161.1 GCA_937893205.1 uncultured Bacteroidota bacterium | reverse complement strand
GTAAAGGACTGAATTCCCGTCAATTCTCGTCCCAGAATCAGACCGTGAATGTCGTAGGTCCCCTCGTAGGTGTTCACACTTTCGAGGTTCATCATGTGGTGAATCACCCTGAATTCGCCCGTAATTCCATTGCCGCCTAGCATATCTCGGGCCGAGCGAGCAATTTCGAGTGCTTTTCCGCAATTATTGCGCTTCGCCAGCGAAACCATGGCCGGATGAGCCTGCCCTGCATCCTTCAATTCGCCCAGGCGCCAAGCCAGAAGCTGCATCTGAGATATCTCAGTAACCATATTGGCTAATTTAGTCTGAATCAACTGCATGGCGCCCAACGGGTATCCGAACTGTTTTCTTTCCATCACATACTTCCGGGCACGGCGATAACAATCTTCAGCGGCCCCCAGCGCGCCCCAGACAATGCCGTACCGTGCGCTGTTCAAGCACGTGAACGGTCCCTTCAATCCCGTGACATCGGGAAACATGTTCTCATCGGGCACGAAGACGTCCTCCATCACTATTTCTCCTGTTATGGAGGCACGTAAGGACATCTTGTTGTGCGTCTTAGGCGCTGAAAGACCCGCCATTTCCTTGTCGAGCACAAATCCACGAATCACTCCTTCCTCGGAAGGCGACTCTTTTGCTTTCGCCCAAACAACAAACACATCAGCAATTGGAGAATTGGTGATCCACATCTTTGCCCCGTTCAGTACCCACCCCCCATCGCCACGAACAGCAGTCGTAGTCATCGACCCGGGATCTGAGCCGTGGTCCGGCTCCGTGAGCCCGAAACAACCGATGGATTCGCCCGAAGCCAGCTTCGGTAGATATTTCTTCCGAGATGACTCTGTGCCAAAAACGTGGATGGGGTGCATCACCAGAGAAGACTGAACCGAAGCAAATGATCGGTAGCCTGAATCGACTCTTTCGAGTTCCCGTGCGATCAAGCCGGCCGCGGTCTGACTTGCGCCAACACCACCGTACTCCTCCGGAAGCGTGGAACCCAACAAACCTAGGTCTCCCAATTCGCGGGGTATTTCGGGGTGAAATACCTCATCCTGATTTCCTTCGAGTGCACGCGGCTCCAGATAGGTCTGCGCATATTCCCGCGCAGATTCCATGATCAACCGCTCCTCCTCCCCAAGTAGGGATTCGATTTGAAAAACATCGTCGGGATTGAAAAACGGTTTCGACATTTCGGAGTAGGAGTCGTTTTCAGGGTGTCACGTGGCGACGAAGATACGCTGTAGTTCAAGTTCAAACGTGTGGAACGCCCTCTTGCCAAGGAACTTGACGCGATTTACACGAATGACACGTACCTTTCGCGCCGGCTCAATTGACACTGGTCGGCCCACTCGAAATTGACAAGACCCGCAGAAAATGACACCCTTCATTCGAAAATGATACGAAGCGTAGCCATTATTGGAACCGGCCTAATGGGTGGATCCCTGGCACTGGCGTTGCGAAACGCGCAACCGGATCTGGACATTATTGGTGTGGATCAACCGGGTATTCTGGAAATTGCGCTCAGTCGGGGAATAATCACGTCGTCACGAGAAAGTGCCACAGAGGCAGCCTCGGTCGCTGATGTTGTCGTTCTGGCCACTCCTCTCTCTACTTCCGAACGCCTGCTTGCGGAAATCGGCCCCCATGTCCGGCCTGGAGCAGTGGTACACGACGTGTGCTCTGTGAAAGGCAGTATTGCCACGATCGCAAAAAGCGCACTTTCAGACGAAGTACTATTCGTGGGCGGCCACCCAATGACAGGCTCCGAAAAGGGCGGTATTCGACATGCAGACGCGCTATTGTTCGAAAACGTGACCTACATCTTATGTCCGGAAGTGCACGGTGACAAACAGTTGGCTGCCTACGGTGTGTTCACGGACTTGCTGACATCGACGGGTGCCAGGCTGCTGGAAATGGACGCGTCTACACACGATAGAATAGCCGCCAGGGTGAGTCATCTCCCGCAATTGTTATCCGTGTTGATGGTGAATCTTGCCTCGATATCGCGCTCGAAGGATCGGGATTTACTCGATTTGGCAGCCGGTGGGTTCAGAGACATGACCCGAATTGCCAGCTCACCCTTTCCGATGTGGAGAGACATTCTGGAAGAGAATCGGACAGAAGTGCTCGACGCCCTTGATACCTTCGAAAAGCTGTTGAGAGATTTACGCGAGGATCTCAGTGTGAGCGATCTCGATGCAATTGGCGAACGCTTTCGGGACGCTGAACAAACGAGAGATTTTATTCCGGCGGATCGGAAGGGCTTTCTTCAGCCCCTCGCAGATGTCTATGTTTTTGCGTCCGATAGGCCGGGTGCGCTCGTTGGCATAACAGGATCCCTGTTTGACGCCAGCCTCAGTATCAAGGACATCGAACTTCTCAGAATACGAGAGAGTACCGGCGGCACCTTCCGGTTGGGATTTCGTACCGTTGAAGAGGCTACGAAGGCCGTGAAGGTTCTCTCCGAAA
>CALBJU010000160.1 GCA_937893205.1 uncultured Bacteroidota bacterium | reverse complement strand
TGGCCGGCGCACTCTATGCACTGATCATGGAAGAGGAGATTCGGTCCCCCGATTCTGGCGTTTTCGATTGGACAGAAGTGCGTCAATTCAATCTGATGTTCGATACCCACGTTGGACCCGTGAGCAACGGAGAGAACAAGATTTATCTGCGCCCGGAAACGGCTCAGGGAATCTTCGTCAACTTCCACAATGTGCGAGAGACTGCTCGCCATCAGGTTCCGTTTGGAATTGCGCAGATCGGGAAAGCGTTTCGAAATGAAATTGTAGCACGGCAGTTCATCTTCCGAATGCGGGAATTCGAGCAGATGGAAATGCAGTATTTCGTCAAGCCAGGAACCCAGATGGAGGCTTTCGAATCCTGGCGAGAAAAACGGATGCAGTGGCACATCGACAACGGTGTCCGGCCTTCGAAGCTACGCTGGCACGAACACGAGAAGCTGGCCCACTACGCAGACGCTGCGTTCGACATCCAATACGATTTCCCCATCGGATGGCAGGAGATCGAAGGCGTTCACAGTCGCACCGATTTTGATTTGCAGGCGCATCAGGAACACTCGGGTAAAAAGCTGGAGTATTTCGATCCTCAAACCAACGAAAAATATCTCCCGTACGTAGTCGAGACTTCCGCAGGGCTGGACCGGACCGTTCTAACGCTTCTCTGTGAAGCATATCGGGAAGAAGAACTGGACGGGGATACGCGTACTCTGATGAAATTTCATCCGAAACTGGCTCCCATAACGGTCGCGCTGTTTCCGTTGGTCAAAAAGGATGGAATGCCCGAATTGGCCCATTCAGTAGAGGAAGGCCTAAAAGAGCATTTCAACGCCTTCTATGACGAGAAAGGGGCCATTGGACGCCGGTATCGCAGGATGGATGAAGTGGGAACGCCATTCTGCATTACCGTAGACGGGGAATCTCTCGAAGATCAATCCGTGACCGTCCGAGATCGCGACACGATGAATCAAGATCGCATTCCTCTGGACAACGTCCGCACGTATCTCTTCGATAAGATTGCGGATTGGAAGGCTGAGTAAGAATCGATCCGGAACGCTCGCCAAATGATGTCGCGCGCCTGTAGGGGCCTCGCACCAGTAGCTGTCGCACGCTCGTATCGGATGCGCGCCCATAGAGGACGCACGCTCGTAGCGGATGCGCGCCAGTGGATGTCGCACACTCAGCGAAATGTCGCTTTCAGCCAGGTCATTATCTCATCCCGTGATTTTCGGAATGCCGTCGTGCGCTCCTTAAGAGTGCCATCCAGGGTAGAGGGATCAAAAAAGTTCTGGTGGAAGGTCTGTTCGCGACCAAGTACGTGGGGACACTTTTCGCGCGCATCGTCGCAGACCGTGACGACGCACTCAGCGCCGAGTCCGCCCAGTTGATCGATCGTCTTCGAAGATTGTCCGCCTGCGTCGATACCCAATTCTTCCAGCACCGTGAGCACCTCGGGCCGAACGCCTCTGGCCTGGGTACCCGCGCTGAAAACTTCGAATCGATCTCCGAACAGGTGTCGCATTAAGCCCTCCGCCAACTGCGATCGGGAGCTGTTATGAGTACACAGGAACAGAATCTTCTTTTTGTGCACGGGACTCTTGTTGGTGGGATGCGAGGCCCTGTTTCGTCAGGGACACAGACAAAATAGCGAAATATCGCATGCGCGCGCATGTGGAGACTGGAACGTTCTACGTGGCACGGAATAGGATTCAATCACTCCAGATTTGCCCACAATATTCAACGTCAGCCAGTCGTTTCCGTGGAAGCCGGACCTGAATACGATCTCCTCGTTGGGTATGTCAATCACTCAATTGACCCCGCCCTCGATCTTTATACCGAAATTGATCGGTTGAAGGTGGAGAAAAATGCCATTCTCCTGGCCCATTACTACCAGGAACCAGCGATTCAGGATATTGCTGATTACGTAGGTGATTCACTGGGTCTTGCCCGCAGGGCTGCCGACACCCATGCGGATATCATCGTTTTCGCTGGCGTCCATTTCATGGCGGAAACCGCGAAAATTTTCAATCCGTCGAAGACGGTCCTGCTCCCGGATCTGAACGCTGGCTGCTCTCTGGCAGATGCCTGTCCCGCAGATGAGTTCGCCCGTTTCAAGGAGCAGCATCCCGATCACATCGTCGTGTCCTACATCAACTGTTCCGCGGCGACCAAGGCGCAGAGCGACGTGATTTGCACCTCTTCCAATGCCGAACACATCGTGAGGCAGTTTCCAGAAGATCAACCGATCATTTTTGCCCCCGACAAAAACCTGGGGGGCTATCTGAACAGAAAACTGGGCCGAAATATGGTCCTGTGGGACGGAGTTTGCATCGTACATCAGACGTTCAGCGAACAAAAACTCGTCCGATTGAAGGTCCGCTACCCCGGTGTGCCCGTCCTCGCGCATCCGGAGTGTGACGAGCCCGTGCTGCGCCAGGCAGATTTTGTGGGATCCACGAGTCAAATAAGGCGATTTGCAGTCGAAGAGCCCTTCGATACGTTCATCATCGCCACGGAGGAGGGTATTCTTTACCAGATGCAGAAAGACTCCCCGTCAAAGACGTTTATTCCCGCTCCTCCGGAGGGAGGCTGCAATTGCAGTCAGTGCCCCCATATGCGCCTCAATACCATCGAAAAACTGTACCTCTGCCTGAAGTATGAAGCGCCGGAGATCAAAATGGACGAAGAAATTCGAATCAAAGCGCTGGCGCCGCTTGAGAAAATGATGGAAATGAGTTTGGCGATCGTCTGAACTACGTCAAAATCGCACTCTCAGGCCCATTAATGGGTCGAATCGCCGCTGAATACTGTAGCCCTTTGAGTCTCCTGTGTCCGTGACTCGCAAGTAGGTGTAGTGCGCATCAAATTGCACCCAGAAGGAGGAGAAAACACGGTAGGCGAATTCGAATCTCATCCTGTTTTCTTCTCCCAGCTCCCCCAGAAGGGACAGGAGGCCTTTCAATCCACGCCGGTCCTGTCCGACCGCGAGCGTAAATCGCGGCGTGCGAAAAAACAGCCGAAGGTGATACTCGCTGAGCTTCTGGACACCGTGGTACCTCATGAAAGCGTACCAGAATTCGAACCGCTCGAAAACCAGGACACGAAGCTCCGTGTTGACAGACTTGCCCCTCTGGACATCTCGCAGGGCCACGTCCACCGGCGGCCCGTTTTGATTCTCAAGTATTCTCGACTGCATATTGCTGACGCCGTAGAAACTTCCGAAATACCCGGGCAAAAAATCCGAACTGTTGTACTGAAGGGCCAGACGCATGTGGACACGGGCCAGATCAATAAAATTATCATTCTCCAGATCGGCACCGATTAAGATTCCCTGGCCGAAACCCTTCAGTTGACCAAAACTTGCGAAAGGGATGAAGTCAAAGCCTCCGTTATTGAATGCGACGTATCGAACATCGAATTCGACACCCCGAAAGCGGTCTCCGTTGTCGAGTGTTACGTCGCGATCCTGCATCATTGAAACGCCGAGGGTGAGGGCGTGCAAGTTCGAAGAGTTTTTTCGAAATGGCGACAGGGACAGTCGGGCGCCAATCAAACCGGCTCTGGATATATCGGCCGAGATGGTTTCAAGCGCAACATATCTCCCTTCGAATCTGGCTTCCAGGCCGAGGGTCCTTTCATCCCAGCTGGCCTCAGTGGATAGAAAATTGACAAGGTATCCGTTTCCTAGCCGGGCTCTATCAAGGGGACCAATCCGGACGTAAGCGCCACCTCGAGCAGGGCGATACCGGGCAAATTCAACGACCCGCAGAAGATCGTACAACTCGTCGCTATCCGGTTCGTACGCGCCGTATAACCCGGCCCGAAAAGTGGAAGAGAGGCGGAACGAGGTGTTCGTTCGGTAGGAAGACCACTCGAGCAGCCCCGCCGTTCTCCATTGAGGACCGATCAGGGAGAAGCCGCCGGCCGTCTGAAATTCAGAGTATGACTCCCACCAAGCGACGTTTGACTGTTCTTCCGGATCATCCACAGAGCCGAAGAGTGATCGCTGCGCATACGAGTCGGGCGCGCACAGCGAGGTCAGAATCGACGCGACGAGGAGCGCCCACGCGGTTCGCTGTCGAAACGATATTGGATCGACAGCAGGACAGTTGTCTCGTCCCAATCTGAGCATTGCGCGTTGTGAGGATGGCTGGAAAAATTATACCGGCTGAATGTACCGGCAGAGTGTATCGATTGAGTAAAAATACATCTCCGAGACCAAAGCCCGGCACCCCAAGCCATTCCGGGTGTTAGAGCGTTCCCGTTCCTTCGTCACATCTTTCGTGGATTCGAAGTTTTATGCAGCTCGATGCCCTTCCTCTGTTTCCGCTGGAGATCGTACTCTACCCGGACGAAGTGCTGCCGCTCCACATTTTTGAAGGCAAATACATAGATCTGATATCGGACTGTCTTCAGGAGAAGGCGCCCTTCGGAATCGTACTCATCACCGATGGCAAACTGAAAGAAATTGGATGCACCGCCAGCATCGGGAAAGTCACCGAAACCTTTGAAGATGGGCGTAAAAACGTGATTGTCACGGGACTGGAAAGATTCCGAATTACCCACGTCTATCACAGCAGGACCTATCTGACAGCCGACTTCGAAACTGTGATTGATCAGAAAGAGCAATCCGAAGCGGAGTTGATTGAGCGGCTCATAGCGCAGCACATCAAGCTTCTCGAGCTGGCGGGTCGTACGCCATCCCCGTCACTCTATCAGGATCGAAATCGACTGTCGTATTTCATCGCGCACAATGCCGGCCTGACGTTGGAGCAGAAGCAGAACGTGCTGGAGGATGATGCGGAATCTTCGAGGATAAAATACTTGATCGACCACCTGCAGCAGTTCATTCCTGCAGTCGAAGAAGCGGAATCGATACGAAAACAGATACGCACCAACGGGCATTTCAAAGATTTCCCGCCGGAATCCTGAATCAAGTGGCATGAAAATTGGGGATGTCCGGGTATGCGATAATCTATTCAGGATTACTACCGTGACACGAACCTCCGCCGTTCGACTTGGCATTCCCTTGCGACAGCTTACGTCGCGCATTTTATTTCCCTTCGGGTCTCTGCTGCTCGTTGTGACGATTCTATTATCCGCTTTTGAGTACAACAGGCTCAACAACGAAGCGTGGATGGAGCAGCAGGCAACCGCTCGAGCCATTTTGAGACCAGCGCAGTGGTCAATCCTGGTCGCAACGGACTCACAATATTAAGCCAAAACAGGGGTTACGAGCGTGTATGGGTGCTTAGCGCCACCGGGGACATCATGGCCTCCAACCGCGCGGATGACATAGGGCAACGCCTCGACGAACGATGGTGGGGTATGCTCGACGGAAAGGGCTCGGGAATGATTCAGGAGCGTGTCAGGTTTGGAGAACAACGACTTGTAATGACCGCCCTTCATAATGCGGAGCTGGGACGGTGGGTAGTCATCGTGGCCCGGTCAAATTCAATGTGGATGCGGGGGTTGTGGTATCTCGGAATTATTCTCGGCATGAGTCTCATCCTGTGGATATTGGTGGCAACTCTCGTTGGCGTCACTTTAAAACAAAAAATTTCAGGACCCCTTCGAAAACTGGATGACCGGACGATTGAACTGGTCCGCGGACACTCGGTATCCGAAGCAGCCCTGGATCGACTATGGGCGGAGACCGCTCCTGCATTGGGTGGTCACGCAGATTGCGTCGTCGACCTGGCACGTCGCCTTCAATCGAGAGAAATGCTCTTGGCTGAAACTCATTTTCGCTTCCGGAGCGTATTTGATGCAATGCCCGCGATGGCGCTGATTCGAGATTCGGAATCAATCATCGTTGATTGCAATCGCGCCCTCGCAGAAAGGCTCGACGCAGAAAAGCAGTGGATCACGGGCCGGAATGTTGCGCTCATGACGGGAATATTGCCCGTAACGATGCTGGAGAAATGGTTTTCTCATGCGGACTCACCCAAAGTTGGAGTCAGCCGAATAGAAGTTTTCCCTTCGGAGGTGGATGAGATTTCGGAGCCGCTGGCCATCAGTATTTATCCTCTGAGGCACCGCGGCAAATCTGCTCATGTGATTATTGCCGAGAAGTTGCTGGACATTACCGATTTGAATCATTCATCATCTCCGGCTGAAATCGATCTTGAGCCCGGGTTGGCACCAGATAAAGGGCACTCAGGAGACGGTTCACCTGTCGATATCGATGCGGTAGCCGCGGAAGCGGCGATAGCGTCGAGTTCCGGTGATGATTTGCTGAGGGGCGTCCTCAAAGCGACCGGACAATTTGTTGTGGTATTTGACGATAAGGCAGAACTCCTCTTCTGGTCTCCAGCGGCTCGAATGATTACGGGAGTGGACACAGATTCTGTGAGCGACATGAGGTCGTTTACCCAAAAGATCTTCCCGAATCGCGAGGAGCGAAAAATGTTCAAGTCGTGGATTGATGGGGCGCCAGAAAAGCGGAGTCAGGAGTTGAACATCCGGACCACGGCTGGTACCGTCTCGAGCAGGTGGCATGCGTCTGAGATCGATCTTCAGGGCCGTGGATCGGTCGGCGTGCTTTGGGCTACGCTCGATGTGAGCGTTACGCATAAGTCCCCTAATACCAGGGAACCGGTTACGTGAGTACGGTATTCATAGGACACGATATTTTTAGGACGCGATGACGGAAACCGAGCAATCCATAAGAAAAGACCTGCGGGAGAAGCTGGAGAGCATTCGCCGCAATCTTTCGAAGGTGCATCACGACGCGAACAACCCGTTGTCAGTTATTTCCGGCAATGTAGAACTGCTCGGAGAGCTTGCCAGAGCACTAGGCACAGAGAATGAGTTCAATGGTCCTCTCGAAGACATGGTGAAAGCGATTGGGCTTTTATCTGAAAATATTGATC
>CALBJU010000159.1 GCA_937893205.1 uncultured Bacteroidota bacterium | reverse complement strand
CACCAAATCGTTTTTCGATCCGATGGATCTCGTTTTCAAAAAACCCGTTCGCGACCAGACCAGCTCCGGCCGTGGTTATGTACGTTTCCACGTCCCAGAAAATGATTACCGAGGATCCGTCCTGTCGGAAGCCGCTGGGAATCAGTTGCGCAGATGGATGAAACAGCGAGCGAAATCGGTCCCAATCTCGCTCGACGCCCTGTCCACCAGAAATGACGTCATAAACAGCTGCCATGATGCCATCAACGGTCTCGACGTCCGCGGGAAGGGCATCGGGGACGTCGGGTGTATCCTGTGCGTACGCTGGCACGAGCACAAGAAACATGAATGTGAAAAGGAGCAGATAGGCTCGTATCGAATGGTGCATTGGGTTCAAGTCGTATAGATTTGCGATGATTTACTGCGAGTCGGTACGAAATGGATGTCTCTTCGGTTGCTCAGGGCGTGGTTCGTCCATCACTGATCAGTTGACATCGGTCCCATTGGCAGCTTTCAGTATGTCAATCCGAAATAATCACAGCAATGTGAGAGAAATACGCAGAGCCGCGAAGTTGCGCGACCGCCATAGGTATCTGTATTTTGGAGGCCCTCCCAAAAACATACAAGATGCCACGATGAACACCCAGAATCTTCGTTATTTCGTCTTTTGTTTTCTGATTTGCCTCGCCGCGCCGCCGGCGGTCGGTCAGGTAACTCTCAACGGTCGTGTGACCGATGCTGACTCAGGAGAATCACTCCCGGGAGCTACGATTGCCATTCCAGGTACGGTTCGTGGAACCGCCACTGATCGAGACGGCGCGTTCAGTCTCTCGGTCCCCTCACTTCCCGTCACGCTCAGAGTGAGCAGCGTAGGCTACAAGGCAGAACTCATCACTGTCGATAGTGCTGACTTCATCGACGTTCAATTGACACCAGGCATGGCTCTCGATGGCCTCGTTGTTGTTGGATCGAGGGGTGAACCCAGAACGGTTCTGACCTCCATCTACGCGATTGACAACATCAATGCTGCCGAGCTGCTCCAGAGTGGTCAGCTCTCCATCGATCAGATGCTCAATTACCGGGTCCCTTCCTACAACTCTTCCCACCAGACCATTTCCGACGCTACAGCCCATTTCGACCCGTCTGAGTTGAGAAACCTGGGACCGTCCAGAACGCTGGTTCTCGTGAACGGCAAGCGTAAAAATCAAAGTGCTCTCGTGTATGTGAACGATACTCCGGGTAAGGGAGAAGTCGGGGTCGACATGAAGAGTATCCCCGCCTCTGCGATCGAGCGCATCGAGGTGCTCCGCGATGGAGCGTCCGCTCTATACGGTTCCGATGCCATTGCCGGTGTGATCAACATCATCTTGAAGGAGAGGCTGACAACAAGTGTAGATCTCAGTAGTGGCATCACGACGGAGGGTGATGGATTCATGTACTCGGCCGACGTAAACAAAGGCTTCAAATTGAACAGCGGTGGCACGCTGAATGTGACGGCCAGTTACTACCACCAGGACAACACCAACCGTGCTGGTGAGCCGGGTGGAGATGGCCTCTTCGGAGTCGTCTTTGGGGACGATTCGATTCTGAATGGGTCCCATCCGTGGATTCAGGCAAATCCTGATCTGGGCATGACCATCGGGCAGCCTGACTACGACAAAGGTTCGCTCTATCTCAACTTCACCAATCCGTTCAATGATGGTGCCTCTCAGATGTATGCATTTGGAGGAGCCACCCTTCGCCAAGGAACATCATACGCACTCTACCGGGCCCCCTACTGGATCACGGACGATTCCGGACTTTTGACAGATTCGGGAGACACCTATGCGGGCTTTCAGCCCACGTTTGAGACGCAGGTCAACGACTTTTTCGGGACAGTGGGTGCAAAAACCGAATTGGGCGGCTGGAACGCGGACGTAAGTGTAACCGCGGGATTGAACAGTGTCGACTACACCGTCGGCAATTCGATCAATGTAGCATTGGGTGCTGCGAGCCCAACCGAGTTTGATGCAGGGGCCTATGCGTTCGCGAATATGCTGGCCAACGTCGATCTCTCCAAGACCTTTGGAGACATGAATGTCACGTTCGGGACGGAAGCCAGGCGGGAAACCTTCGAGGTAACCGCTGGCCAGCTCGAATCCTATGTTGATGGCGGCGTGCAGTCCTTTCCCGGCCTGCAGCCGGGTAATGCGCTCGATGCTGACCGAACCAAC
>CALBJU010000158.1 GCA_937893205.1 uncultured Bacteroidota bacterium | reverse complement strand
GAGATAAGGTTCAGGCGCTTCATCTGGTAAAAAACATGCCGTCACCGAAACAGATTAAAGGAGCGAGGGGAGAGGCGCTGGCCGCCGCGATGCTCCAGGACAAGGGCTACGTAATATTGGAACGGAATTTTAGGTTCATGAAAGCGGAGGTCGACCTCATCGCGTTCTTGCCTACTCCTGACTATTCCCGGGGCGGAGATTTGGTATTCGTCGAGGTAAAGTGGAGACGCGATTCGGACTTCGCTGTCCCTGAATCAGCTGTGAACGCTCTAAAAAAGCGACTCATGATTCAGGCCGCAGAGGCATTTTTGCACGAGCGGAAGCTCGAGGGCACCCCCTGCAGATTCGATGTGGTCGCGATTACCGGGGAGGAGCCTAAACTGGAAATTGAGCACCTGGAATCCGCTTTCATCGCCTGAGTTCTACCTGGGCCGGTACTCTTTCGGAGGTTCGTCGGCGACGCGCTCGAATGCAAGGTATCCCATGAAAACGACGCTGTACGGGTCAAGTGTGTCTCCCTTGTAGTCTACCAGCGCTGCACCATGGTCCAGAAACGTCCACGAAGTCTGGAATCGAGGATTGGATCGGCTGGGTCTCATGGACCAGTCCAGGTATGACTCGTCTTCCTTCTCACCGAGATACACTATTTCCATGTGTCCGTCGAAATCCAATAGATATTCGTTCGGCACTTCGCCCGCTCTGATGATCGTCGCAGGATCCAGCGGGAAGCGCTGAGCGGATATCGCTGAACTTCTGGAAAATGTGTCTCCGGCGGTACTGCCAATCGAGGGACGACGATAGGTTTTAAATCCTTGCGCTTCAGTTCGTCCCGAGATCAAGGCCAGCAGGAAATGGCGAAAGGATCCCATGAACGCCATCCGTCTCTTTTCTGCCCAGCGGGCCGCTTGCGCGTCATTTTCAGGATCCAATTCCTCGTAGAGCCCTTCACCATCATACTGAACCCTATTGGGCGTTGACTCGAAATCTCTCAGGAAATACTGGATTCGATATCCCAGAGCCTTGTTTTCGATGATCAGAGGCCCGGCTGCTACTGCCGTCAGGCTCCCTCTCCGGGATTCAAAGTCCAGTACTTCAGGGTTGAGAATCTTGGTTTCGAGAGCGTTCGGCGTCTCTCCAATAAAAAGACGAGTAAATTTTTCAAGTCGCTTTTTCCAGTTCTTGTCTCGCTCTGCTTCGACTACGATCTCGCCGATTTCAAGAATGGACGGTTTAAGTCTGAAACTGAACGAATAGGCTTTCGAAGTTCTGAGCATCACATCCAGAAAGTCATCTTCGAACCCTAGCATCGATACGTAGAGGCGGTGTGCTCCCGTTGAGACTCCGGTGAGGGTATACTCGCCGTTCTCGTTCGTGGTCGTGCCAATCATTGATTTTGCGATGAACACGTGAGCACCGAAAAGTGGAACACCGGTCTCATCATCCAGCACTTCTCCGCTCAGAACAACGACCATGTTCGGCTGCGCGAAAAGATCAGGGGACATGAGAGTGCTTGCAACCAGAAGACACAGGATGAAAGTGATATTTTTCATTTTCAGCATCGAAGTGAGACTAAGACCACAGGTTTCGGGTAACGGATCAAGCCTGTCAATGCCATGGTAGGGCAAATTTCGGTCCGCGAATCAATTGGTCACTCCAGATTACCCTGCTAACGGCCTCATCGTTTAAATGGACGGATCCGGACAATCTACACCTCCGTAAACGTTCAACCGTACGCTTCATTTCGATCAATTCGTTGGTCGGCCGTCCTACCATGAGGACGACGTTCACTGCGCCTCACGGATGGCATCCAATGCCCCCGGGTCCTCCAGGCTTGACACATCTCCAAGTTCGCCGTTGATCCACGCCGCCTTGATAAGGCGACGCATCACTTTTGAGTTTCGAGTTTTTGGTAGTTTTGTGGTAAAGCGGACAAATCCAGGCTTTAGTGGCTTGCCGAGCTCAGAAGTAACCGCGTTGACAAGAATCTGTCTAAGCTTTTCGGATGGCTCCACACCTGGCCTGAGGACCGCAAAAACCCCCAATTCTTCTCCCTTTATTTCATGGGGGATACCGACAGCCGCACTTTCCGTCACATTGGGGTTCGCGTTGACGATGGATTCGACTTCGGCGGGACCGAGACGTTTTCCGGCGACCTTTATCGTGTCGTCACTTCTACCCAGAATAAACCAGAGGCCATCTTCATCGACAGCAGCAAAATCTCCGTGGAGCCAAAGCCCCGGGCGTTTTTCCCAGAAGGATTCAAGGTAGCGGGCATCGTCTTTCCAGAATCCGCGTGTCATTCCGATCCACGGCTTTCTGATCACTAGCTCTCCGACAACATTTTGGACGGAATTTCCGTCCTCGTCGATTACATCGGCCGCCATGCCCGGAACCGGGCCACTGAATGAACAGGGCTTGAGAGGCCTTAAGAAATTTCCACACACGATACCGCCCGAAATCTCCGTCCCGCCTGAATAATTCAGGATAGGCTTGTCGCGGTTCAGCACTGATTCAAAAACCCAGTTCCACGATTGAGGGTCCCACGGACTGCCTGTGGAGGCCACGGCACGAAGGCCGGACAGATCCGAGGCCTGTACGAAATCTGTACCGTGGGGCATCAGTGCACGTATTAGAACGGGTGAGAGGCCAAGGTGCGTAACGTCGTGCGCAGCAGCCATTTGCCATAGTCTTCCTGGATCAGGAAAATCGGGAGCACCATCAGAAAATACCATGGAGGCTCCAATCGTCATTGTGCCAAAAACGAGCCATGGTCCCATCATCCATCCCATATCGCTCATCCAGTACATCGTTTCTCCGGGCTTCACGTCCATCGAGTGAAACATGTCCTGGGCAGCTTTCACCGGGAAGCCACAATGCGTGTGCACGGCACCTTTGGGTCGTCCGGTGGTGCCTGAGGTGTAGATGATCATCATTATATCCTCTGCCGAAGTACTCTCGGTTTTCGCCGTTTCCGGGAATCCCTCAGTAAAGGCATGAAAATCAACGTCACGATCGATTGTTATCGGCACATCGGAGCGATCAACGCGGGAATGCACGATTACGCGGCGCACATCGGGGCAGGAGAGGAGTGCTTCATCGGCAGTTTCCTTCAGGGGAATCGTTTTGCCCCTGCGGGGAAAGCCGTCGCTTGTGAACATCGCCTTGGCCTCGGCATCGAGGAGACGCGTCGTCACTGCCTTCGGACCGTAACCCGAAAAGAGGGGCAATATTATTGCTCCAATCTTGATGACCGCCAAAAAGGCAAATAACAACTCCGGCGTCATGGGCATGAACAATGCAATCACGTCTCCCTGGCCGAACCCATCCGCCCTAAGTGCCCCGGCGAGCCTGGCAACCTCAACGGAAACTTCCCGGTATGTGAGGTACCGAATGTTTCCACCTTCCGCCTCGTATTTGAGCGCGATTCGCTCAGCGGTATCCTCATCGCGAAGCCACTTGTCAAGCAGGTTATGGACGATGTTCATGCGGCCATTCACGCACCAGACCGGCATTTCAGGCCCTTCGCTGAGATCTACGACATTAGTATAGGGCTGCTCAAACTCAATGCCCAGGTGCGTTATGGCCGCATCCCAGAACCATGCAATATCCGTAGTACTCCGCTCCATCAGCTTCTCATAGGAAGTAATTCCATGGAGATCCATGAAGGCCTGCAAGTTGGACTCGGCAACTACTGCAGGATCCGGTGTCCACGCAATTTTCTGGTCGAAAGGAAAGGTGGGCGAGGGCTCGCTCATAGGCGGTTATTGATCAAAAAATGCAAATAAGAGAGGACAGCTGATACAAATTCAAAACCTTCTGGATCAATGCACGTTAACGGCGCGATCCTCCAAGAATAGAGACTTTTTACACTATGAAGCGTATCGTTTTGTTCGCCCTTGGCCTGACAGTTCTGGCTGGTTGCGCCGGAGATGTCCCAACGACCGGTCTGGTCGCGGACATGATTCCTGGCCCCGATGCTGCCAATCCGAATTCTATTGTAGAATTCCATGGCAAACTGTACCTGCAATTGAATGACAACCTGTATGGATCTGAAATATGGTCGTACGATGGTCGCCGGTTGATCCGGGAGTCAGATATTGAGCCTGAAAAAGGTAATTCGGGGCCAACCCGATTTTTCGTCTATCAGGACAAGCTTCATTTTACGGCTCTGAAAGAGCCCTATGGTCGTGAGCTATTTGTCATGGATGGGTCAAGAGAAAGGCTGGTAAAAGACATTGGAGGTGATCCTGGAAGTTCTCGGCCTGGATACTTCACTGAGTTTCAGGGCATCGTCTATTTCTCGGCCAACGATCAAACTACCGGCTTTGAACTCTGGCAGTTGGATGGGAGCGAAGTTGTTCAGACGTCAGATATCAATGCCGGATCGGGAAGCTCCAATCCCTCTGGCCTCGTTGTGTCCGGAAACCTGCTCGTCTTCTCAGCCGGGCGGAGCGGACTTGGAACAGAGTTATTCTCTTTTGACGGAATCACTGTATCGCTGGCGTCTGAAATAAATCCAGGTCCGTCAGGTTCTCGTCCTTCGGAACTGACTGTGGTGGGAAATCTGGTCTATTTTTCCGCATATACTCCCGATAGTGGTATCGAATTGTGGTCCTTTGACGGAACGAGTGCCACGATGGTCGCGGATCTCCATCCTGGCTCTGACAGTTCCTCTCCGAGAGCCTTGATTGCACATGAAGGGCGACTGTATTTTGCCGCAAATGCCCCGGAAACAGGCGTCGAGATGTATTCGGTCAGCCCCGGCGAAGCACCTGTCCTCGTCTCGGATATCAATCCCGGCGAGGAAAGCTCGAACGCTCAAGCGTTCTTTCCAGTTAGAGACAGGATCTTTTTTGCGGCTGACGATGGAGAGCACGGCCTGGAGCTCTGGGACTGGACTGAAGCAGACGGGGTGGGCCTAGTGGCGGACATAGGCGAAGGGTCGGAGGGGTCAGATCCTCACGCTATGATTGTCTTTAATGATGAGTGGACCTACTTCACTGCTCGAACCGCACTGTACGGATTCGAGCTGTGGCGCACAAATGGAACCACCACAGAGATGCTTCTAGACATCTGGCCAGGATCAAACGGCGGGACGCCAAACGACTACGCAGTACTGAACGATCAAGTATGCTTTTCGGCGGCGGACGGGGTGCACGGTCGGGAATTCTGGTGCGCCATTCATCCGGACCTGACACCAATTCTCAGCCGAACGCGCTAGGTGTGAGCTTCGGGTCTCCAGGATAGCATATAGTCCTTGTCCTCTGCCTCTACGGCTGCCTTCGTCATGTGCAGAGGTTTGAAGGTGTCGACCATTACGGCGAGCTCCTCTGTTCCTTTCTTACCTATGGAAGCTTCGACCGTGCCAGGATGCGGGCCGTGAGCGATTCCGCCCGGATGCAGGGTAAACGAGCCTCGTTCGATGCCTCGTCGACTCATGAAGTCGCCTTCAGCATAGTACAATACCTCATCTGAATCGATGTTCGAGTGATTGTAGGGGGTTGGGATCGCGTCCGGATGATAGTCGAACAGGCGCGGCACGAATGAGCAGATCACAAAATTTCGGCCTACGAAATGCTGATGGGTGGGCGGGGGCTGGTGTATGCGTCCCGTGATGGGTTCAAAATCGTGAATGGAGGTTGCATATGGATACATGTAGCCGTCCCAGCCAACGAAGTCGAAGGGATGATACCGAAAGAAAATGGGGTGTAGAAACCCGTGCTTCGCCACTCTGACCTCAAATTCACCCTCTTCATCATGCGTTACCAATTCCGTCGGCGGGCGGATATCGCGTTCACAGTAAGGCGAGTGTTCGAGGAGCTGGCCGGAGGCATTACAGTAGCGCTTCGGATACCGTATTTCCGAAAATGACTCGATGATCAGAAGTCGCCGTGGACCCTCCTTGAATTTCCACCGATGTGTGATTGTTCGAGGGACGTGGACGTAGTCTCCTTTTTTGAAATCGACATTGCCGAAGGGGCTTTCGAGGACACCCTCTCCGTCATGCACGTAAATCATCTCATCTGCGACGGCATTTCTGTAGAAATAGTCCATGGGCTCACTCGGCGAGCAGACTGCGAGCCGAACGTCTGAGTTACCCATCACGTATCTGCGAGACTCAAGCCAGGCACCTGATGATTCAATATCGAAGCCGCTGACGTGTCGATGTCGAAGGAAGTTTAACTCAACGTACTCGACGCCATACGGAATGGGATCGCCGACCCGCACGACTACGGTGGGCGGATGCACGTGGTAGGCGATGGAAGAAATGCCGCTGAATCCTTCTGCGCCGATTACTTCTTCACTGTACAATTCTCCGTCTTTGCGACGAAATTGAGTGTGCCTTTTCCTAGGCATCTCACCCATTCGGACATAATGTGGCATCGAAGAACCGTAATGATGGAGTAAGGAGGGTGTCGGAGTCGGTTTCGGGATCCGTTAAAGGTTGCCGCGCCGCGCCTGCTCGTTTTCGATCGATTCGAAGAGAGCCTTGAAGTTACCCTTTCCAAAGGACTTGGCTCCTTTGCGTTGGATAATTTCGTAAAAAAGAGTGGGACGACTCTGAACTGGTTTAGTAAATATCTGTAGCAGATATCCCTCCTCGTCGCGATCGACCAGGATGCCCAGTTCATTCAGTGGCTCGAGATCCTCATCTATCTCCCCCACTCTGTCCAGCAGATTGTCGTAATAGGTGTCCGGAATGTGGAGGAATTCTACACCACGGCTTCTGAGGGTCGAGACGGTTTCGATAATGTTATCGGTAGCCATCGCGATGTGCTGGACTCCCTGACCGCGATAGAAATCAAGATATTCTTCGATCTGACTCTTCTTTTTTCCCGACGCGGGTTCGTTGATCGGAAATTTGACGCGGTCATTACCGTTGGCCATAACCTTCGACATCAGAGCGGAGTACTCGGTGGATATGTCCTTGTCGTCGAAGGTGAGAAGATTGCGGAAACCCATCACGCTCTCGTAGAACTCCACAAACTTGTTCATTTCACCCAGGTAGACGTTTCCCACGCAGTGGTCCACATATTTGAGTCCCACATCTGCTATCTCGTGATATTCGTTTCGACGTTCGGTGAAGCCGGGCATAAAAACGCCTCGATAATCGCTTCTCTCCACGAAGGAGTGAATAGTGTCGCCGTACGTCTTTATGGCCGAGATCGTCACTTTTCCGAATTCGTCTTCCAATACTTCCGGTTCGCGTACAGCCTCGGCGCCGCGCTTCATGGTCTCTTCGAAAGATTTTGTCGCGTCGTCTACCCAGAGAGCAATGTCTCTAACCCCGTCGCCATGCAATCGAACATGTTCTGCAATCTCGGAGTCCGGGCCCAGCGCTGAAGAAAGGACGAGCCTGATTTTACCCTGCTGGACCACAAAGCTGGTTTTGTCGCGGCTTCCCGTTTCAAGGCCGGCATAGGCGACCGTTTTGAATCCAAATGCTGCCTGGTAATACATGGCAGCCTGTTTGGCGTTTCCCACGTAGAATTCCAGGTAATCTGTACCGTTGAGTGGGAGAAAATCAGTCGTGTCTGTTGTCGGAACGGGGGCTGTAGCTTGCATATCCAGCGTAAAGTTGGCTGTGAGTAAATCGAATGGATCCTTACATATAAAACAATATCTGTCAAAGATGAAAGCATTCAGAAGTTAATTCGGAAATATGTGTATCAACACGAACTAACTTCGGCAATAGGTCTAAACAGATGTATTTCCGGAAATCATCTTCGGAGCCTCAGGCTCACCCTTCGGGGTTGTTTGAAGATGCGCTCTAGAAACGGATTAAAATACGAACGGATTAGCGTTCCCAAGAGTTTCGCACAGCAGCCAACACAACAT
>CALBJU010000157.1 GCA_937893205.1 uncultured Bacteroidota bacterium | reverse complement strand
CTCAAAGGCGAATTCAGGCTCAGTCACGCCATGCAGCGGCTTGGAAACTGGAAGTGGCTGCTCAATACCGTCGTCAGGAAAGCAGCACGATCGGTCGAGGTTGCGGATGCCATAAGCTGCATGTTTGACGACCTCGACGAACGCGAGAAACTGGTCTCCCCGCTGTTCTATCTTAGACTCCTATTCGCCTGAGAACTACCGGGTCCTGCGCGAGTCCGACTGTAGCTGTATATTCGGGCACTTTTGCCTTAGCATTTCCACTTTCCCGCACGTATATGTCGCCCTACTCCTACTTCCTCCTTGGCGCCCCAGGTGGTGAAACGGCCAATCCGCTGGCCGTATTTTTTCCTCTGATCCTGATTTTTCTCGTGTTTTATTTCTTGATCATCAGACCTCAAAAGAAAAAGGAAGACACGCGAAAACAGATGGTTGAGGCAGTCAAGAAGAATGATCGCGTGGTCACCATCGGAGGAGTTCACGGAACCGTTACGCAGGTTGATGAAACGTCTGTCCTCGTTCAGGTTGACAATAACACCAAGCTTCGAATTGAGAAAAGTGCTCTGTCATCAGTGACAGGAAAGGAGTAGTTAGGCTATTCCTTGTGATGGCACCGATTCTTGACCAGATCTAGAGTCCTTATCGATGTAGCGATCCAGCAGTAGTTCCAGCGTTGGAGATTTGACAGGTTTCGCGGCATAGTCATCCATGCCCGACTCGATGCAATTGTGCCGGTCGTTCGTTGATGCGTTAGCCGTCAACGCGATGATGAACGGGCGCTTGCTCAAGGATTCAAGCTCGCGGATTTTGCGCGTGGCCTCAAGTCCATCCATTCCGGGCATCTGAACGTCCATGAAGATGAAGGAATACGCTCCATTTCGTACGGATTCGATTGCTTCTTCCCCGCTGGCAACGACATCTACTTCACAGTTCAGTTTTTCCAGCATCCGAACGCCCACTTTCTGGTTCACCAGATTGTCTTCAACCAGCAGAACCAATTGTCTCTGCACCAGGCCAGTTCGGCGCTCTCAAAATCTCTTCTTAGCATGCTGTAGGGGGGTTGAAGCGAGGCGATTTTGTGGATTTTCGACGCCCTTTTCATCTGGGTGACGTTGAAATTTGACACTCCGATGTATCTCACCAGGCCTTCTCCCTTTATTCGGGCCATTTCTTCCCAAGCTTCTTCGACATCTTCGTCAGGATTGGGCCAATGCATCTGGTACAGGTCGATTTGATCGATATTGAGACGCTTCAAGCTGGCCTCAACTTCACGACGTACACTGTCCTTCTTCAATCGGGAAAAAACTGTCTTACTGGCAGAATCGTCCCAGGGAAGACCGCATTTTGTCGCAATAAACACGTTTTCGCGAATACCTTCGATTGCTCGACCTACCACGCGCTCAGAATGGCCCAGACCGTAGCAGGGCGCCGTATCAATCCAGTTTACCCCTTTTTCTACGGCCTGGTTGATGGTGCCTATCGAAGCATCATCGTCCTGTGGGCCCCAACCCCAGTCCCACGGGCCTCCAATGGCCCATGTGCCCAGGCCGACCCTGGTAAAACGCATATCCGTCGATCCGAGTAATCTGGTTTTTATTGATTTTAGTATTGTTCTGGATTTTTAGGTGTGAATCCCTCGAAATACCCCCTCAGGGCCCGAACGTCGTGTTCAACGTCCTCGGTAGGGAAAAATAACGCACCGAAATCGACGGTTTTCTCAGCAAAATCGATTCCTGAATGTAAAATGGGCACCTCAGCCATCCTGGCTATTCGGTGAAAGCCCGGTTTCCAATGTTGCACCTTTTTTCTGGTCCCCTCGGGGGAAAGGGCAAACACGAACTGATCCTCGTTCTCAAAACGGAGGAGAATATCCCGAAGAAGCACACCTGGCTGTCTACGATTGACCGGTATACCACCGAATCGTCTCAATAAATTCCCGAACGGTCCCCTGAATATCGTGTGTTTGCCAATCCAATGTACCTCGATTCCGAGGCTCAACAGCGTCATCATTCCAATGAAAAAATCCCAGTTGGAAGTGTGGGGGGCCGCAATCAGAACGAACTTTTTCACGTCGGGGATTCGGCCGGTAGTTCGCCATCTCGTGGCGCGCATGAGAGCCGTCATCATCGTCCGAAGGACTCTCCCCTTTCTTCTGGGAACCGCTTCGCCAATTTCAATCATCTGAGCTCGGAAGTTTGCCGGCCAGCACCATCGCCCAGACTTCGTCAACCTTGCGCTCAAGTTCTTCCAGAGACCCATCGTTCTCAATCAGAATGTCTGCCACGGCCTCGAACTCCTGATCACTTGCCTGTGCAGCCGCCCTCTTCTCAATCTCACCAACGGTGGTCGCGTCGCGTTTCTCAACTCTTAGAACGCGCTCTGCCCGTTTCGTCTTCACCACGATCATGATGTCCAGTTCACTCATTAATTCTGGCGGGGGCAGAATGGCGGCCTCTCTCACGATGGCCACTGCACCAGCGCTCTCTGCTTCTTCAGCGGCAAGGCTGAATTTCTTAAATACTTCAGGATGGACCAGGGTATCGATCCGACGGCGGAGCTCCTCACTGGAGAAAATCAGACCGGAGATAAATGGCCGATTCAGCGAACCATCTTCCAGGTACGCATGCTCTCCCAGGACGTCAATTAATTTGGATTTGAGAGAGACATCATCTGTCATGAGTTGCCGGGCTTCCCGGTCAGCATCAAAAACGGTGGCACCTCTGCGCTGCAAAAAATCTCGAACGGTGGACTTACCGCTGCCAATGCCCCCTGTAATGCCGATTCGAATCATGGAATAATCCTCTCTTACCACATCCAACGCATAGAGACCGCAAGGTTCGGAATAACGGTCCGCTTACCGCGAGAGGCCGCTCGTCGGATAACCCCTTCGAACCCTTCCGGTAACTCTCCATACAGACGATGGGACACCCTCTGCAAGGTCGCCCAGCCATCGAGTCTAAGATAGGCGCCCGAGGCGAAGGGCCACACAATGGCAGACGTTGGCCCGATCTGGTCGATTCGTTTTCGCCCGGGTCGGGAGATGGACACGTCGGTTCCCGTTTCGTCGTTATGGTACCGGACGGTGGCGGATCTGTCGAAATC
>CALBJU010000156.1 GCA_937893205.1 uncultured Bacteroidota bacterium | reverse complement strand
GCCCTCTACGAAAGCGCGAAACGACCTGTATACCATCGAAGCCCGGAAGCTGTTTACGGAGACCGCTCGAAAGGCCATCACGGGGTGCCCTGGGATAGATTTCGCCGACATCACCCACGTCATCACGGTGTCTTGCACGGGGTTTTTTGCACCCGGTCCAGATTTTTACATTGTTAAAGATCTAGGACTAGCGCCATCGACGCAGAGATTCCATCTTGGATTTATGGGCTGCTACGGCGCTTTCCCGGCGCTGAAAATGGCCAGAGCCTTTTGTCTTTCTGATCCCGATGCCGTCGTCCTGGTAGTCTGCCTCGAATTGTGCACACTGCACCTGGAGCCCTCCGAGCACATTGACGACATCATAGCCAGCTCGGTTTTCTCAGATGGGGCGTCCGGCGCAATTGTCAGCTCGAGAACACCAGAGGAGCCGAATCAATCGCTGAGAATCGAGGCGCTGCTCTCAACTATTGCGCCGGACAGCGAAGGCGATATGGCCTGGACAATTGGCGACCATGGCTTCGACATGGTTTTGTCGACGTACGTCCCGCGGATTCTTGGGGCAAACGTGAGCTCAATCGTAGAATCACTCCTTCAGAAAAGCGAACGGTCCTTCAGGGACATAAACCATTGGGCTATTCACCCCGGAGGCCGAGCCATTCTCGATAAGGTCCAGGAGGGCCTTGAATTGGAGGAAGATGCGCTCGATCCCTCCAGGAAGGTTCTGCGTGAATATGGAAATATGAGCAGCGCGACGATTCTTTTTGTGCTGGAAGAGTTTTTAAAGTCGGGTCGAATGAGCTCCGGCGATGCGATGTATGCCATGGCATTTGGACCGGGTCTGACGGTTGAAAGCGCGCTTTTCGAATGTGTGTAGATGCCAACTATTTTTCTTCGAAATAGACAACCCGATCTGTCAGAACACATGGACGATCCGATGTGTGATCTTCAGATGCTTCGGAATACGTACGCACAGTTCGGTTACGTCAATGGAGCCTTCGCCGGTTGGCGTCGCATCTACAAGCGATGGATCCGACCGCTTCTTTCCGGGGCGCCTTCGCGGCTGCTGGACATCGGATGTGGCGGTGGAGATCTGGTCGAAAGAATCGCGACCTGGACCTCGAGGGACGGATTGAAGGTTGATATCACGGCGGCTGATCCAGATAGTCGAGCAGTTGATTATCTGAACGGCAGATCGCTCCCTCGGAATATAACTGTGCTGCAGACTACGTCAGCAGATCTCGTTGCAGAAGGACGGACCTATGATGTGGTCATATCAAACCATGTGATCCATCACCTGAGTAGCCAGGAGCTTCAGCGGTTTCTCAGTGATTCCAGAAAACTGGCAACCAATCTGGCACTGCACAATGATATTCGTCGCGACGATCTCGCCTATCTGGGATTCATCCCGACCCAACTCTTGTTCCGGCGCTCCTTCATCACCGTGGATGGCCTTACTTCCATCCGGAGATCATACCTACCCGGCGAGTTGCGGCGCGTCATTCCTGATTCGTGGCGCGTTCAGTCGATGCCACTCTTTCGAAATCTTCTGTACTGGAATCCATGAACGGCAAGCACACCGATGTGATTATCGTGGGAGGCGGTCCGGTAGGCCTCTTTCTGGCTTGCCTACTGTTGCAAAAGGGAGTTTCATGCGTGATTCTTGAGCAACGAGAAGAACCCTCCCGGCATACACGATCCCTTGGGATTCATCCGCCTGCACTCGAGCGACTGGCAGAGGTGGGAATTGCCGAAGAGCTGATTGAGAGGGCCGTTCAGATTTCCGAAGGACGGGCATTCTCGGGACCGACCGTTCTGGGGTCGATGACCTTCGAATCCTGTCCACCGCCCTACCGATTTATTCTTGCACTCCCTCAGTTCATCACAGAAGCCATTCTGGAAAAGAGACTGAAAGAACTTGACGATTCAGCGCTGCTCCGAGGCGCTACAGTGACCGAGGTATTCGACAGTGGAGGCCATGTGATCGTTCGAGCGGTCTTGGGAGAACAAGAGGTCCGTTATCGCTCCACCTACGTAGTCGGATGTGACGGTTTTAACAGCCAGGTTCGACGATCGGCGAACATAGAATTCCCCGGAGGCAAATACACGGACACGTATGTGATGGGCGATTTTGAGGATAGGTCTAATCTCGGCTCACAAGCTGGAATTTTTCTGACCAAAGAAGGTGTCGTCGAGTCGATCCCACTTCCCGGAAGTGTCCGAAGATGGGTCGCAAAAACGAAAACGCTTCTTGAAGATGCCTCAGCCGATACCCTGGCGAAGATCATCCAGAAAAGAACCGGCATCCAGGTACGGAGCCAGACGTGTTCAATGATCAGCGCATTTTCGGTGTATCACCATCTTGCCACCGAGCTGGCCCGGGGACGAATCCTCCTGGCCGGAGATGCGGCCCACGTCGTAAGCCCAATCGGTGGTCAGGGCATGAATCTCGGGTGGCTTGGAGCGTGGACCCTTAGCACCGCGTTGGCCGGGGCCATCCAGAATTCCGGTTCAGCGAAGTCGCTCTTCGACTCCTATTCTGAATCTCAACGACGAGCCGCCATCACGGTAAGGAAACGATCTGAATTCAATATGTGGATGGCTAGAGAGGGCCCACTTCTACCTCTGAAACGTACCCTTGTGAAATGGACCCTGGATTCCAGAGTGAGATCATATTTCGCGAAAATGTTCACCATGCGCGGGATTCAGTCTCAATAGATGCGCGAAGAGCTCTTGCGTCGCGTAATCGTCAGCCAGCGCGTGTGCCGTCGGGGACGTGTCGCTCAGGGGTTGCAAGACACGGGATGACTCCATCTTCATATCCGATGTCGAACAACATCCCCTGTGAAATTTCTCCGGCCATCTCCTTTTCGGGCAAATTCAGGATGAAGAGCGCCTGCATCCCTTTTATCTCAGACGGATCTTCCCGCTCCTTTTTTATTCCGGCCAGGATGGATCGGGTATGATCACCAAAGTTCACGATCAATTTCATCAATTTATTCGATGCCCCAATGGGCAACACTTCGGTAATTGTCCCCACCCGAATATCAAGTTTTGCGAAGTCCTCGAAAGTGATGGTCTCTTTGATTCGGGCTTGTTTCATCTCGAATGATTTTCCTCAGCATTCTGTTGAAGACGTGACCCTGAATTCGCTCGTTGAGCCAGCGTCCTGGCTCAATTCTGACGGAGCATGTTACCGCGTGGTTGCTTGCGTCGCGGATTGTTGAGCGTCGTAGGAATGTCCCAACGAAACAGCCCGTCCTGTTTGTAGATCTGTCCATCTTTCATCACAAAATCCACGTCAAACAGAGCGTGGACGTTGGCAAGTGGATTTGAAGGCATCGCAATGATGTCTGCGTTCCAGCCCGGGGCAATTCGCCCGGATTTTGCGCCGAGTAAGTCCGCAGCGTTCATGGTCACCATCCGAAGAATGTGATCGTTGGGGAGCTCCGCGTCGACGTAGCTGTCCAGAAATCCGATGGTCTGTTCTCCGCGGGTTTTGCCTTCTTCGTAGTAGACTACGTCCGATCCGAACGCCATGTTTACGCCCATCGCATAGGCTCTTTTGTTGCGTTCGACGTTGCTCCAGTAGCGCGTCTCACCAAGGCGTGAAGCGGGAAAATCCGTCCCCACCAGATAGGTACCTCGTTCTTTCATAAGTCCGAACGTTGCGTCGGACGGATTGAATCCGTGCTCGATGGAGTCCACTCCGCCAAGCACCGCGTTTCGAATTCCCTCGTCGCTTGTGGCGTGGGCCATGACTTTGACGCCCATGTCGTGGGCTTCTTCTACAGCCACCCGGACATCCTCTTCGGAGTAGATATAGGGCTGATTGTCGATAATTAGCTTGATGACGGTCGCGCCGTAGTGCACGTTGTGACGAACGGCTTTTATGAGTTCGTCGTGCGTATCCGCATAGGTGTATTCCGGATTACCCAGGCCCGGTTTCTCTGGCTGCATCTGAAACTGGCCTCCGAACGGCGCAATCATGATTCCAGAGGTAACCATATTGGGACCGGGAATCCACTTTCCTTCGATCGCACGACGCAGTGTCACATCACCGTAGAGCCCGTTGTTGCCGGTGTCTCTAACCCACACAAAGCCAGCTTCGAGCATGGACCGCGCAAGCATGGTGCCTTGAGCCACCCGCATCGAAGTGTCCTCGATGAGAGAAGCGTAGTAGTATGAGCCATGATCATCGATGTCAGAACCATCCATCTCGATCAATGCCAAGTGAGTGTGCGCGTCGATCAGTCCTGGCATGACATAGCTGTTCGACAGATCCACAACCGGCGTCCCATCCGGCGCCCTGA
>CALBJU010000155.1 GCA_937893205.1 uncultured Bacteroidota bacterium | reverse complement strand
ATCCCAGTGATCAGAGCGACCAGGGAACATGCAAAATGGGCGGGGAAAGCGTCGGTTAGGTTGAATCGTGAGACGGTGTCCAAATACGATCTTGTAATCATTTTGACGAAGCACTCCAAGATTGATTATGGATCGCTAGCAGAATGGGCATCTTGTGTCGTGGACACACGAAATGCCATCCCGGTCAAGGGCAATGCTGACCTAAATCACGTCTGGCACTCCTGATCCAATCAACAACATGTCAGGGGATTCACACGGGTGCTACACTCTACTGTTGATATTCTTATTCAACGTCCCCGGCTTTGAACACTCCTGATAGCTATTTTCCTGGATCAAGCGCAACCCTACAACCAGACCCTAATTCATGTTCAATAATGCCAGCATCCTCGCAACGGGCGGAACAGGATCATGGGGGAAAAAATTTGCGGAGATGGTTCTGCGCAACTACAATCCGCGTCGCCTGATTCTGTTCAGCCGCGACGAGCATAAACGTGTGGAAATCAGGCCAGGCGAAAAATTGCACAAATGTATGATTGGCGTAGACGATGCGCGACAGACACAATTGAAACAAGTCCGATTCTCATAGTCTTTGGACAATCACATCTATCATATTGAAGAACGCTAAAACAGCCTTGATAACAGGAATAACTGGCCAGGACGGTGCCTACCTAGCCGACTTCCTGCTCGAAAAAGGATATGCCGTACATGGTATAAAAAGAAGAGCAAGTTCTTTCAATACACAGCGGATAGATCACCTCTATCACGACCCACATCACCCGGATCAGCAGTTCGTTCTTCACTATGGAGACCTCACCGATTCGACCAATCTCATACGGCTTGTTCAGGAAATTCAGCCCGATGAATTATACAATCTTGGGGCCCAGTCTCACGTTCAGGTCAGTTTTGACACGCCCGAGTACACGGCAAATGCGGACGCAGTGGGGGTTCTTCGACTGTTGGAAGCGATACGGATTCTTGGATTGGAGAAAAAGACCAAGTTTTATCAGGCTTCCACCTCGGAATTGTATGGAAAGGTGCAAGAAGTACCGCAGAATGAAATGACACCTTTCTATCCTCGGTCGCCCTATGGAGTCGCGAAATTGTATGCTTACTGGATTACGGTCAATTATCGTGAATCTTACGGGATGTACGCGTGCAACGGGATTCTCTTCAATCACGAGAGTCCAATTCGTGGGGAAACGTTTGTTACTCGGAAGATTACTCGGGCGGCTGTTCGTATTGCTAGCGGTACGCAGCAGAGGTTGTTTCTTGGAAACTTGAATGCTAGTCGCGACTGGGGCCACGCAAAGGACTATGTCAGGGGCATGTGGCTGATGCTTCAACAAGATGAGCCTCGCGATTATGTGCTGGCGACGGGTAAAATGACCACCGTCAGGGAATTTTGCGCCTCTGCTTTCAGGGCGGCAGGTATTGAGCTTCGGTTCGAAGGATCCGGGAGTTCCGAAATCGGCATAAATGTGGAAAACGGGGAGACGGTAGTCGAGGTTGATCCCAGATATTACAGACCAGCAGAAGTTGAACAACTACTTGGCGATCCAAGTAGAGCCCGCAAAGAGCTGGGTTGGGTGTGCGAATATGATCTGGATTCCATGATTGCTGAAATGGTTGAATCAGATCTTCATATAGCTCGCTCTGAAACGAAGTGAACGGCGCGTTGGCGTTGTGTATTCTGGAGAAACTCTACTAAAAGTAGCTTGACCCATGCATATTGCGATTGTGGGGACCGGTTATGTCGGCCTCGTTACCGGTACTTGTTTTGCCGAGATGGGATTTGACGTCACCTGCGTGGACATTGACGCAAGAAAGGTGGCGCAACTCAGTGAAGGTATTCCAACGATCTTCGAAACGGGTCTTGAGATGCTCCTAAAGAGAAATCTTAAGGTAAAGCGGCTAAGTTTTACAACCAACTTGGAAGAGACTGCACCCGGATCTGATGTTCTTTTCCTCGCCCTTCCTACTCCGCCTGGGGGTGATGGTGAAGCGGATCTGTCATTCGTCAAGAAAGCAGCATGCGATCTGGCAGATATCTGGTCTGCAGGTGCAGATCCAGGATATCACGTAGTCGTGAATAAAAGTACCGTTCCAGTTGGCACCGCTGATGTGGTCAAAGGCATTCTTGAGTCTCGTGGATTGAAGGCCGGTGTACATTTCGATGTTGTATCCAATCCTGAATTTCTTCGAGAGGGGGTTGCAATCGCTGATTTTATGAAGCCCGAGCGTATTGTAATCGGTACGCGGTCTGAGCGCGCGGCTGAGATTATGCGGGCCATCTACGAACCGTTCGTTCGGCAGGGGAATCCGATCATAGTCATGGATGAGCGCTCTTCGGAGCTGACGAAATACGCGGCCAATTCTTTCTTGGCAACGAAAATATCATTCATCAATGAAGTCGCGAACCTGTGTGAAGAGGTAGGTGCAAACGTCGACCAGGTCCGAAAGGGCATAGGGCTTGACAGCCGGATCGGTAATCTATTTTTATATCCTGGTATCGGATTTGGCGGTAGCTGTTTTCCAAAGGACGTTCAGGCTTTGAAGCGTATTGCCGACCAGCATGGCTACGAATTCAAGATTCTCGACGCGGTCCTAGCTGTCAATGACAGACAGCGAGAGCAATTCTCGAAAAGGATCATCGAGAGTTTCGGAGGGTCACTGAAGGGCAAGAAAATCGCAGTTTGGGGTCTAGCTTTTAAAGCTCGAACTGATGACGTTCGCGAATCACCAGCACACTATGTGATTCGTGGACTTCTAGAAGCGGGTGCACAAGTACACGCCTTCGATCCCGAGGCCGTTGAGAATTCGAAAGCTGTTTTTGGTAATTCTATCTCATACGGCGTCGAGCCGTACGAAGTACTGGCAGGAGCCGATGCTCTGGCCGTGTTGACCGAGTGGCACGAGTTTCGTCGCCCTGACTTTGATCGAGTAAAGTCACTTCTGAAAAGACCCGTTATATTTGATGGTCGAAATCTCTACAAGCCGGGTCGAATGAAGGACATGGGCTTCGAATACACGTCTGTCGGTCGACCAGAGTATGGAGCCTGAGCTCTATTCATCTTTCCGTTCAGGCCACCATGTCCGCAGGTCATTCCAGTTCATGAGCACATTCCAGACCAGCGCATGGTTTCCGTGGGTGTTCCAGCGGCGGATGGGTCGCGTGGCGAATAGAATGACATGCCCATCACCCACGGGAACGTCCAGCACGGCGGCAGTGCCCTGTAGTTCTGCTGGCTTTTGAAGCATTCCGCTCATGTTGAGGTCCTTCTTGGCAAAAGAGACGACAACGCGCGGCACTTCCGCCGCGAATATAGCATCCTTCATTTCATCTGAAGTGCGGTAATTACCCACGGTCTTATTTACGCTGAAAACCGGTGCCTGACTGAAGTAGGCAGGGATGTCAGCCCAAGTAGAGTCCGTTGAAAGGTCTTCATATCCATAAATGATGGGGCTCAACGAGTCTGCGACCTGTGTGCGGGCGAGAAAGCCGCGGGCCTGAAGCGAGGTGGTTCGCTTGACACTCACCCGGCGGGTCAGGCCCGCGTCAATGGGAATGGACGAGGATGTTCCTGTCGTCAGAAATACACCACCTTCTTCGATGAAAGCCTTCAATGCGGCCAACCCTTCATAGCCCATTCCACGACGCGTATCGTCGGTCTGATCAATCTTACCGATGTGCGGGTATTCATCTGACGGCATCCATGGGGTTGGCTCACTGACCGTTGAGTTGCCGGTGACAATCCGTTGGAAGTTCGATCTGGTGCGAGGAAGGATGAGCACGTCGAACTGCGCGAGGTCTTCGGTCGCCAGATCCTGCTCAGAAAGATAGGTGTATGGTATGCCGATCTCATCGAACGCAAATTGCCACCAGCCGGCATCCTGCGGCGTGGATGTCCAGGTGTGTATCAGTCCGACACGAGCCGGGTCTGCATTATGGGTAGAAACGTCCGGTTTGGATCGTACGGCATGCAAGGTCAAACCCAGAAACTCAGCGGTTTCGATGGCTTCGTCTGACCGCTCGAATATCAGGCTGCCTGAATGGAATGTGTTGTCACCTGCTTTGAACCGTGATTCAGCGATCTCCATTTCAGTGCTGGCAAGCTTGTAGCGGAATACCACCACGGCGTCATCCGTGGTGTTGTCCAGAATCAGCCACTTGCCACGGCCTTCGACGTCTCCATATGTCACGATGTGCGTTTCCATCAGTGTCATTGGAGCTTCAAGTACCCATGATGAATCCACTCGGGTTGCCTCGACACGGTGCATGAACGGGAGTGTCCAACCAGTGTCATCGTAGGGTGCATTTGCTCCGTCTGGAAAATCTTGTTTATCCAGCATTACCTGCACGAGCGTACGATAGGGTTGGTCTAGGCGCACGACATATGAACCGGCTGGTGCTTCCAGATCGTCTTCGGACAGCGCTTCGTCACTCTGGTGGACTTCAATTCCCATATCCATCAGCAGATTCACCATATAACTCGTGCCCAGCGGGCGGGCCTGAACACTTTCATGCGGGATGACCCAGGCGTATGGGGCCTCAGTTTTACCACGCTCAACCGATCGCGAAGACTTCAGCCAGAAGTTTTCAACGAATTGCTGAGCATTATCAGCAGTGTATTTGAGCGAGGACAGCACACCCGTCTGCATGAAATTGGTATTATTGCGGAGCGACCACATGACCTTTTCCAACGGTGGATTGGGGCGGTACCATTGCCGCGACGTCTGCCGCGTCTGAAGCTTCCGCTCGTAGGTGCCGGGTAGTGAATTGCCAAACGTCTCGTAAAACCGACCGTTGGAGTTTCGCAGGTTGGCCATCCAGATCAGGTAGTTGGCGGCCCAACCATTGTAAAAGTTGTGCGTCCAGACGCCGGGCATATTTCGCCGTGTCAGTTCGGAGACATCTTCGTACGCGAGGTTATGCCACTCATCGATGGTAATGGGATCAATCCACTCGTTGTAGGGCCCCGTTCCTGTTGAAACGTACAAATATGGCACGGATTCGTGCAGATCGTGCATCACGAGCGGCTTCCAGTGGTGAAAGGTGTCGAGGATATTGCGCGTGAGGGCGAGCGCCATGCCATATCCATCTCGATTATTGTCGTGAGCGACATATTTACCCCAATAGATCAGGCCCGGGGCTACACCGTCATGATCCATCGAGTACCTGGCAACGTCCACCATGCGGTCTCTACCGTCTGGTTCGGCAACGGGCGTGAACATGGTGATTACGTTGTCTCTGATTGAGCGGATATAGTCAGAATCCTCGACCGCAAGTCGGTAGGCCAGCTCCATCAACATTTCTGGAGATCCAGTCTCTCCAGAGTGCAGGCCGCCCGTCAGGTAGTAAATCGGTTTGGCGCTCGCAATAACATCTTTTGCGTCTTCTTCAGAAAGAGTGCGAGGGTCGGCGAGGCGATTAAGGGCCATGCGATAGGGCTCCAGATCGGCGATTGTGCCGCCATCGGCAATGATCACCTCGATCATTTCTCGATTCTCCTCGCTGTATCCAATATTTCGCACCAGCACATTTGG
>CALBJU010000154.1 GCA_937893205.1 uncultured Bacteroidota bacterium | reverse complement strand
CGCATGCCGCGTTGGTTGACCGCTGAGGTGGCAAAAGGGAAGAAAAAGGAAGATTTCGCTGTGTGATCTCTTATGGATCTGACTTTTATATTTGTTTAAAAGGGGAGGAAGATGGGCTCTTTCTCCCCTTTTTTATTCCGTGTCGTCAGCGAGCTCTATTCTATCGATCAACTCGGGGTAATCCACCCTGCCGTTGTTTACCTCTCTCGAAACCGGGTGGACCACGAGGGACTCGGTCTCGACAGTATTAAACAGTCTTTTTAACTCTGATGGATTTCCGAACATCCATTCTTCAGTATCCTCACGTTTTAAGAATACCGGCATCCGGTGGTGGTATTGGCTTAATAACGTATCCGCCTGGGTGGTTAAAATGGTACACGATTCGACGACATTGTCCTCGTAGCGCCATGTCTCCCACAACCCCGCCAGCGCAATTATTTCTTCGTCAGACCGGTGAAAATAGTGAGGTTGCTTCGACCCCTTTGCCCCCGTCCATTCATAATAGCCGCTGATTGGTACTACGCATCTTCTTTTAGCGTACGCATCTCGGAAGCTGGGTTTTTCGGCGACGGTTTCGCTTCGGGCATTGAATGTGCGATCTGGTATTCGATCAGGTTTCGCCCACCTGGGTATAAGTCCCCATCGCATCAGTGACCAGGTCGTACCACCGTTTTCATCCACGCGAACTCCCGGCAGGTAGCTTCCCGGCGTAATGTTGTAACGCCCGAGGACGCCCGATCCCTCGAGGATGTCTGCCACCGCCGCTTCATCAAAGAATTCTCTGAGGTATCCAGGATCGGCTCGATTAACGATTCTTCCGCACATGTTCTTCCGCGCTCTTTTTTCCGCCAGTCGCGGTCTTCTTTCTTAAATCATACGATACGTTCGAGCGTCTTGCTCCCTTTTTCAAAGGTAACCTCGCGATCATCCCGTCCAAACGTCCGTCCCCCGTGGGCACCCTTGTATCCACCTATCACGCCAGACAATGCCCAGGCTCGCTTGACCATGATTCCCCGCCAGAGTCCTACCGCCTGCACTTCCCCTTGGACAATCAGGGCACTTTCGGTGAGAATGTCCCCGAACTGGTCTCGAATATCGGGTCGGCAGATGCATTGAATGTAGCCCGTTTCGTCCTCCAGGAAGATGAACATCGTGCCCTTCGCCGTCCGGGGTCGCTGCCTGAACATGACCAGACCTGCCGCCGTCATGGTGGGTGGCTTGCGCTCGTCATAGGGTAAGGTGTCGCCGAACTGGCGGGCCATGTCGATGGGGCGAATTTCGTAGTCGGACAGGTGCCCGCGCAGCACGACCATCGGATGTACGCGCGGGCCGCTGTGTGTACGCAAATCCCACTCCAGGCGCGTACGGAGTGTGATTCCGGGAAGAGCAGGGATGTCTTTTTCGTGCAACGCCTTCATGTCCAGAAGAGTCGCTTCTGTTACCGGCCCGCTCGCTGCGTACCGGCGTGTGAGTACCTGCAGTTTATACAGGGCCGTGCGGTTTGCGCCTTCAAGCTGGTCGAAGGCCCCGGCCTTTGTGAGGGCTTTCATCTCATCCTCCCCGGCCGAAACCCGATGGAAAAAATCCTCGATACTGGTGAACGAGCCGTGCTGACGCTCGAGGACAATATCACGGGCCAGCCCATCGGATACCCCTTTGACTGATGTTAGCGGTTTGCGGACGGCCCAGACATAGTGCGTGTTTTCGAGGTCAAAGCGCAGACCGGAAGCATTGATGTCAGGAACGAGAACACGAACCTTGTGCCGCCGGGCATCCTGCTCAAGAGTCATCTGGGCATACATGCCCGGGCGATGCTGCATCAACGCGGCGAAGAAAGCCGCCGGGTAGTGGGCCTTCAGATAGGCGCTGTGATAGACCGTGAGGGCGAATGACGCGGCGTGAGAGCGGCAGAATCCATAACCCACGAACTTGGAGACCTGATCGAATACGCGATTGGCGATGCGGCGGCTGGCGCCGTTTTCCATGGATGAGGAGACAAAGCTCTCCCGCATTCCCTCCATTTCTGATGCGTCCCGGAAGCGGGACATAAGACGGCGGAACGTATCGGCTTCATCGAGCGACCAGCCGGCAAAACGATGGGCGACTTCAAGGACCTGCTCCTGAAAAACAATTACGCCGTAGGTGTCGTGCAGGATTTCTTCAAGCACCGGATGGTCGTAGCGCACTGGTTCGAGGCCTTTGTGGCGCCGGATGAACGGGTGCATCAAGCCGCCCTGGATGGGGCCCGGACGCACGAGGGAGATCTGTTTGATGAGATCCTGCATGGAGCGGGCCTGGATGCGCGCACCGGCGCTCATCTGTGCCGGGGATTCGATCTGGAAAAGCCCCAGCACATCGCCCTCGCAGATCATGTCGTAGACGCGCTCGTCGTCAAAAGACATATGGTCGAGGTCAATTATGTCGCCCTGTCGGTCGGCGACAATGTCTACGGCTTCGGAGACCGCTCCAAGCATGCGCAGTCCCAGCACGTCCAGCTTCACGAGCCCCAGGTATTCGAGATCATCTTTGTCGAACTGCACGATGCGCACGCCATTGGCGCTTTCCTGCAGAGGGGAGAAGGTTCGCATGGGTGCGCGCGTGAGGACCATACCGCCCGAATGTTGACCCAGGTGGCGGGGGCAGTTCAAGAGCGCTGTCGAGGCGCTCAGCAGAATCCGAAGCAGGGGAGAAGGGCCACCGGCCACACTTTCGATGTGGTCTGCATTGGCTGTTTCAGTCGGGAGGGCGTGGCTGCAGCGCTTGGACATTTGCACGGCCATTTCGGCGGGCCAGCCGAGCGCCTTGGCCGTGTCCTGAACAGCCGATTTGGTCAGGTAGCGGTCGATGGTGGCGGACATGCCCGTGTGATCGGCGCCGAAGCGCTCCTCCATCCACTCGATGATCTCGCCGCGGCGGCTTGAATCGAAATCCAGATCAATATCCGGTGTGCCTTTGCGGCCACGGTGCAGAAATCGCTCGAAGAGCAGGTTGTGTTCGATCGGGCAGACCCGTGTGATGTCGAGCAGGTAGGTGACGATCGAGTTGGCGGCCGACCCACGGCCCAGACACCGAATTCCACGGCGCTGGGCCTCCTCGACGACCTCATTTACCACCAGGAAGAAGTCATGGATGTCGAGCCCCATGATGATGTCGATTTCCTTCTTCAGCCGCTCGGCAGCGGTTTCGCGGTGCTCGGCCCCTTCCGGATAGCGCAGAGCGAATCCGGCCTCGACTTTTTGCAGGAAGAGTTCATCTGAAGTCACGCCTTTGGGCAGGAGTGCACCCGGGGGGATGATGTGGCCTGGAATGAGGTCGACATGGCACATCTCAGCAATTTCTCCTGTGCGGTGCAGGGCATCCGCTGGCAGCCCCCTTCGGGAGAGTTCGGCCTCAGGCTGCAGATAGGCCATGGCGTTGCTGGGGCGCTCTACATGGTCTTCGAACACCGTGATGCCGTTGCGGATGCAGGTGAGCAGATCGTAGCGCCAGTAGTGCGCGGGCACGGCGAAGCGCACATCGCCCGTGGCAACGGCGGGCACGCCGGTCTTTTTCGAGAGGCGGATGAGCCGCGCCAGCCGCCGGTCATCTCCCATGCGGCGCTGGTGCGATATTTCGATGGAGAGCCTGTCGCCGAATACATCTTGGAGTTGCCCCACCCAATTCTGCGCGTCGCGCGTGCGCGCGTCATCAATCAAGGAATACAGCTGCCCCTCGTCCGTGCCCGTCAGACAAAACAGATCATCATGGTGCGCCGCAAGGTCTTCGAGACTGGCCGATGGCTCATCGTGTGAACCGTGTGCGGCCGCGGCCAGGTGGGAAATCGTCAGGAGTTGACACAGATTGGCGTACCCATTGCGGTTCTTGGCCAGGAGAATGAGCGTGCGCCCATCGATGGGCACTTCGGCCCCGAATATGTGCCGAATGCCGTGCTCCTTGCATGCCTGCTGGAAGCGCACCACCCCGTAGACGCCGTGGCGATCGGTGATGGCGGCACAGGTCATGCCGAGGCGGGCGACTTCGGCGGCCAGGGCTTCGGGCGGCGATCCTGCGGCCCGAAAAGAAAACCAGCTGCGTGCGTGCAGATGAACAAACATGATTGATTCGACTCGCTGTATCCGGGCCGGCTGCAGCCGGCCCCACTTCAAAATGGGAGAGGGGAGTCGGTACATTAACATATATAAAATATGTGTGTCAAGCGAATTCGAATACAAAATTACAGTTGTTTGTAGTTGGATAATGGGTTATTCGGTGAGGGGATCAAAAGATCAGCTGCATCATTCATAGAGTAATTACAATGTAATTACGAGCTATTTGAGAGCAGTCAGGATGGGAATTCGCACCAAGATCATTCAAATAGGAAATTCGAGGGGCATCCGCCTGGCCAAGCCGATACTCGAGCAGGCAGGAATCGAGGATGAGGTTGAATTGAAAGTTGAAGACGGTCAGATAACAATTCTGTCCATCACCCGCCCGCGTCAAGATTGGGAAGAGCGTATCCTAACCAGCGGAGCGGCGGGGGATGAAGGACTTTTGCTTCCTGATGTTGAATCCGAATGGGATAAGAAAAACTGGGTCTGGGAGGAATGATTCGCGCCAACCGATTTGATGTCGTCCTTATCAATCTCGATCCCAGGATGGGAGGCGAGACTGGAGGCGAGATTCAAAAGCCGCGACCCTGCCTGGTCCTTTCGCCGGACGAAATGAACCGCCACCTCCGCACCGTTATCATCGCTCCGATGACCACGAAAATTCGAGACTACCCGACGCGCATCACGTGCACCTTTCAGCGGGTCGAAGGGCAGATTGTGCTCGATCAGATCAGGGCGGTAGACAAGGACCGATTGACCAAGAAACTGGGTCACCTCGACGAAACGATTCAGGACCAGACATTGAGTACGCTCGGCGAGATGTTCGCCAAGTAGAAGATGATGATCTCGCCTCTTGATCATCTATTTTGTTTGATCCTCTCACTATGCCCGCGCTCCTATGGACAACTCCTCCGCTACTTCCCGTTCGTTTCCTTTTCAGAAGATGTTCATCGAAGTCTTTTCGATCGTGCTCGCCGTCTCTCTCGCGCTGTTCGTGAATGAGTGGCGAGAGGTTCGAAGCAATCAGACTCGGGCAGAGGCGGCGCTTCAGAACATCACAAACGAGATCCGATCAAATCGGGAGTTGCTGAACGTGATTCATACGAACAATCTGGTGGCTGTTCGCATCATGAACGGAGAAGAGGTCGAGGAGGGCAGCAGGCGCGGCAGTTCATTCCCGGAATTCAGATTCAGGAGACCGCCTGGTCGGCATTCAATTCCACTGGCGTGTCGGCCTACGTCGACTACGAAACCGTTCTCAAGCTTTCCGATGCATACTCCATGCAACGAGTCCTCAAAGAGATCTCTTCGCAGCTAACCCAGGCTTCCATGTCGGTGGCGGCGTTCGCGACGGCTCTTGGATCAGACATCGATCCGGATGACTCCCACCGCCACTTCGCCGACATTATCGCGCTCATTGTCACGGTCGAGGAGGCCCTCATTGACTCCTACGACGACGTCCTGACCTATCTGGAATCCAGTCAGTCGTAGACTCCCACAAGCGTCCACCGTCCTGTCTTCATGTCCCGGGCCACGTCGAACGTGCCCTCATCTGTGCGCAGGGTCACATAGCGCCTGTGCCTTTCGCCGGCCCACCACGTGCCGCGCACGTCCCACTGCTCGATGACCTCGCGCACCTCATAGCGGCGCGTATCCCGGACAAGAATCGTGGGGCGATCTCCTTCAAATCGTATGTCGGTCTGTCTTCTGCTTCTCTTCAACACTATGCCTGATGGTTGCTATTCCCAGACCACATAACTGTAGCGGTCTTCGTGAAAATGTGCTCCCTCGCGTACAAGGGATCGTTTGAGGGCCCGCGGAAACCGGCGATGCACCTTGCTCACGGCCGCTTTCACCTGGCGCCGCTTCCGGTCGAAGAGGGACATCTGGATCATGTCCCCCGTCAGCAGGCCAGCGAGTACGAGTTCGACCCGTTCGATGCCTACCTGGCCTTTGGTCTGCTTCATGTCGGCGAACATGCCATCGACCAGTCGCTCGGCGAAGCGGACGATGGCGTCGAGCCTTGCCGTCGGATGGGTGAGCACGCGCGAGGCATGCTCGGGTGGGTGGCCCTCGAGGTGCAATACGATGCGGACCTGCCCCACGATGTTCGAGCGCAGGCCTTCGTGGGCCTTCTGGGCAAGCCGGTGGATGATCGGAATGACATAGGGGACATCGTAGCACGGCGCGAAGAGCGTGAAATGCTTCCGTATGCATGGGGAGGGGCGAAAGAGGGAGATGGCCGTCTCATCATCTGGGTGAAGCAGCGCATCGAGTAGGGCGCCCTCCTCGCCATAGGAGAGCGTGAGATGGCGCGCGCTCATCGCGCGCGCCAACCCGAGGTGGGCACACCCCAGCAATTCAAGGCCTTCGATGCAGTCGAAGCTGAATCCGGCCTCCTCCAGGAATGGTGTGGGGAAGGCGTCCAGGAACGAGTCTGTTTCCTCCTCGGCTACCGTCAGAACCTGGCCCGCGCCAGCCTGAATGGATGCAAGCCAGGCCGTCGATCGGTGCCGGGCGAACCCGATCGAAGCCCCCAGAAAACGTGCACATGTGCGCACTTCATCCGCGTCGGCTGCGAACCACATGCGGGGCGTGTCGCTTTCCATGAACGGAGTGATGCGGTTCATGTGCTCGAGTGCATACTCCCAGGCGCTGAACTCGGCGACGGGATCGCGCACGTAGAGCACGGCCTCGGGGCACAACGCGCTAGCCCGGGCAGCCGTCATGCCGGTTTCCAGCAATCGGGCTGCAGCGGCCCGATTGAGGGCGATGATATGCTCATCCTCCTGCACGAGGAGGGGGCGCACGGCGTCATGATGCCGCATAAGCGAGATAGCCCAGGCAGGGAAATGTTTGATCGTCAGACAACCCAACAAATTATGCTCGTAATCGGCCATAGGAACTCACATGGGCCGATATAGCGGCCTAACTATTCACGCACGTACCGCAGTACGTATCCCGAAACACACGAAGTGGAATCGAAAAGGATCAACATATTAACATATATAAAATATGTGTGTCAAGACAAATCTGACAGAACCTCGACAAAAGGTCATATGAATGTGACGGCTTGGAAGCCCGCTACTTCAAGAACGCTATCAATCCAACGGGCTGCGCACGTACAGGCCTTTGCCGAGCACGTGTGTGTAAATCATCGTCGTTTTAATATTGGAGTGTCCAAGCAGCTCTTGAACGGTTCGAATGTCGGTGCCCGACTCCAGGATGTGGGTCGCAAAACTGTGGCGGAGCGTGTGACACGTCACGCGTTTCAGAATGCCCGCCTCTTTCGATGATTTCTTTACTGTCTTCTGCACCGTGGATGGCGACATATGGAAGCGTGTGATCTCGTCACTCTTCGAGTCTGCCGAAAGAATTGAGGAGGGAAAGACATACTGCCAGCTAAAATCCCTGGCAGCACTGCGAGATTTTCTATCAAACGCGAAGGGAAGCAGAACATTTCCATATCCATCTTCCAGATCTGCCTGATGAATCTGTTTTACGAACGCCAACTGCTTTGTCAGAAATGGAGCGAGGGAGTCAGGAAGAATGGTTACCCGATCCTTCTGGCCCTTGGCCGCAGTGACCCGTAAGACCGAATAGGCGAAATCGATGTCTTTGACACGAAGGGTTAGCGCTTCTTTAATCCGCAGTCCTGAACCGTAAAGCATCCGGGCTACCAAACCAGCCTGCCCGCTGAGATGCGAAAGCAAGAGACGCGCCTCGTCCCGACTCAGAACAACCGGAAGTCGCTTGGGCTTGCGAGCCCTGATAAACGTGCCGAACTCAACGAGATCATGATCGAGAACATCTCTGTAAAGGAACACAATGGCATTCAGCGCCTGATTTTGGGTCGAAGCAGCCACGCGTCGCGCTGTAGCAAGATGGCTGAGATAGCGATTGATATCATCTGATCCCAGTTCGTCCGGATGCCGCGTATTATGAAAGCGTATGAACCGCTTGATCCACGTGTCGTACCCGCGAGTTAACGAAATCGTCAAGGGTAAACGTGGTATCACACCGGACACGGCACTTCGTTTATCTGCTCTGTTTGGTACAACTCCTGAGTTTTGGCTGAATGGCCAAAGAAACTGGGACCTCTGGCACGCCATGCGAGCACCGACAGCGAAAATCATCAGGAAGATCCAGCCAGTTTCATCTGTTTGATTTTGGGTTCCGTATAACAAGCGCAGGTTGCGGACTGGCACAACTGGCTGAGGCGGTCTGAAACAGTTACTTTCTGCAGGGTGAGCGAATGCTCGCCGCAAATCTGCCAGCCGTTATGTCGAATCGACCCGTAAAAATCATGAGACGTATTCCATGGAGTGAGCGCATCATTCTTATTTCGCTGCTCACACTGCTCACGGCGGCGATCGGCTGCACGGAGATGAAGGAGTCGGATGGACGTCCTAACGTCATTTTGATAATGACGGACGACCAGGGATACGGTGACTTTGGTGTTATGGGAAATCCTGTTATTCGAACACCGAACCTTGATGCGATGGCGTATCGAAGCGCCGCCATGACCACGTTCTACGTGAGTCCGGTGTGCGCACCAACGCGCGCCTCGCTGATGACCGGCAGATATAACTACCGGACTCGAGTTGTGGACACGTACAAGGGCAGAGCGATGATGGACCCGGCCGAAGTAACCATCGCAGAAATCTTGGGTGATCACGGATATCGTACCGGTATCTTCGGAAAATGGCATCTGGGGGATAATTACCCAATGAGACCACAGGATCAGGGATTTGATGAGGTTCTTGTTCACAGAGGCGGCGGCATCGGCCAGCCATCGGACCCTCCTGCGGGAAAGGCGAAATATTCAGATCCCTATTTGAATCACAACGGGGAGCTCAAACAGTTTTCGGGCTACATAACCGACATTCTATTTGATCGCGCGATGGAGTGGATTGACATGCAGGAAGAAGAACCGTCACCTTTCTTTGCTTACATCGCGACCAATGCACCGCACGGACCATTTGGTGATGTCCCAGAAATGCTCCTGACGGAGTATCAGGAGATGGATCTAGATAATTCTGTTTTTCCCCAGGACGTGGGGCATCCATTACCGGGCGAAAACGATCAGGATCGTCAGGCCAGAATTTACGCTATGATCACCAATATCGATGACAACATCGGACGACTGTTTGATCAGCTGGATCGTTCTGGACTGACAGAGAACACCATCGTGATCTTCCTGAACGACAATGGCCCCAATGGCAGGCGTTACACGGCGGGCATGAACGGGCGAAAAACGGATGTTCGTGAGGGGGGAATTCGATCTCCATTGTGGATGCACTGGCCTGGACATCTTTCGAATAAAAACGTGTCCGCTGTTCCGGCAGCTCATATAGACGTCGCACCAACAATACTCGATGCAGTAAATATTGAGGCACCAACAGAAATCGCATTCGATGGCCGAAGCTTTTTGCCTTACCTGACCGGCAGTTCACAACAGCTTGAAGAAGAACGCCATCTGGTGATACAAAGTCACCGTGGCGACAAACCGCAGCGATATCATCATTTCATGATCAGAAACGACTCATGGAAAATGCTTCACGACAGTGGGTTCCAAAGGGAGTTTTTTGAGGGAGAACCCGTGTTTGAACTGTACGACATGCTCGCCGATCCGCTTGAACAAAACGACGTTGCGGATGAAAACCCCGAAGTCATCAAGAAATTGAAGGCGGCATATGACGAATGGTTCGACGATGTCGCGGGTATATATGAAGGGATTGACGGTCCACTCCCCATATCTGTGGGTACAGCCTACGAAACGACCACTGTTCTGACGAGAAACGATTGGACTCTGACCACAAAGGGGGGCTGGTCAAATTACGAAGCCACTGGAGTCTGGACACTGCAGGTGGAGATGGATGGCGAATATGACGTAAAGCTTCTCTTTCCCGATCCGATCGAGCGAGGTTCGGTTACCCTCACGATTGATGATCAAGAATTCGAGTACGCTCCTTCTTCCGTCACGGAATCCCACATTTTCAAATCGATCCCCTTGCAACGAGGACTGATACAGATTCATGCGGTCATTGCGGAGGGCAACCGAACGATGGGAGCCTGGCAGATTGAACTCAGTGCGACCATGTGATGAAAATGGCGCGGGCTGCCATCATCTATTGTGGACCCGATTCGATATAACAAGCGCGTGTTGCGGGCTCGCGTGACTAGCTGAGGCGGTCTGAAACGATTACTTTCTGGAAGACGAGCGAATGCTCGCCGCAAATCTGCCAGCCGTTATACTGCCGGGCAATCGTTACCACCCAAACACCACAAACATGAGTTTCACATGAAGCGAGTTACTGGAATTGGCGGCATTTTTTTCAAAGCGAAGGATGCACCTGCCCTGCAGGCTTGGTACAAGCGTCATCTCGGTATCGATGTCCGGCATGGGGTGGCGCCTCGTTCCACTGGACTGACTCAGATGGCAAACCCACCGGCGGAACGACGGCGTGGTTGATTGGTCCAGAGGAAAGCAACCAGTTTGCTCCAAGCAAAGCCCGGTTCATGGTCAACTATCGAGTTGAAAACCTCCTCGCTCTGGTCAAATTGCTCAAAGCGGAAGGATGCAACGTCCTCGACAAGATCGATGACTCTGAGTACGGCAAGTTTGCGTGGGTCATCGATCCTGAAGGCAACAAGGTTGAGCTGTGGCAACCACCATCCGATCAATGAATCTCACCCACGCTCCCTGCAGCATAACAATCGCATGTTGTGAGCTCGCGTGACTGGCCGAGGCGGTCGAAATTAATTACTTTCCGGAAGGGGAGCGAATGCTCGCCGCAAATCTGCCAGCCGTTCTATTGCAGCACTAACAACGAGTATTAAGCATGACGCATGCATTTGGAATCTTCGCAGACCTAGCACTGATTGCTGGCATTGTTTTGATGGTGGCAGGCATTCGGAAAAAGTATCATGATAAAAGGATCCTCGCGCTTTCATCAGGTGCAGTGTTGTTGGCTATTGGTATTTGGTTTGGGGCCTGGGACCTTGTCGGAACAGCTACAGAAAATGGGTATGGAGAGGCGATAGAAAATTCACTCATCGAGCCCGGCCAATAGTACAAGCGCATCTTGCAGTCTCGCACGACTAGCCGAGTCGGTCTGAAAGGATTACTTTCTGTCAGGTAAGCGAATGCTCGTCGCAAGTCCGCCAGCCGTTCTGCATCCTCCGAGCCAAGAAAGAAACATGTCAACATTTGGAAGCCCAATCAAACACGGTACGCTAGGTTCTGTGATTTTTGGAATCTTGCTGATTTTAGTACTAACCTATTTTTATCTCACATCCCAAGAAAGAGAGCCCCCCTTTCTAATATTGATTTTACTTGGCTCAGCATCGACGATTGGTTCTTATTACCAGTATAAAAAGCTAAAACGGCAAGAAGGTGGCGAGTTCAGAGGAGACTCCGAGTGATTGAGGAGATTTTGGTCGGAATGCCCAACATGCGCACGTTGCTGGCTCTCACGACCGGCTGAATCGGTCGGAATCAATCTTTCTGGATTGCCAGCGAGTGCTCCCCGCAAATCTGCCAGCCGTTAGGCAGAACCCACCTGTGGGACAATCATGGTAATCTTTCGCGTTTCGCTTTTTTTCCTCCCCCTTATCGGAATAATGGTTCTGATCTGGACTTCGTGGCATCGCAAACACCCGTCCATCAAACGGTCGATCTTCAAGTTTATCGGAGCCATTCTGATAGTTTCAGTCATCGGATGTATGCTCGGGGCCCGTATAGGGATGGAAGTGTATTGTCGATTCACGGAGAGCAACCTGTGCGGGATCGGCGGCCTTTTTTTGGGTGGCATCGGCGGGTTGTATTTGGGTGCTATCGGTGTCTGTTGGAAATGGTATCTGAGCGGTGAGTCTTCCTAACGAGCGCATAATGCGAGCTCGCACCATCAGCGAGAACCCCGCGACCCCGGCTTTGTCGGATATACTATGCTATCTTCGTGGGCATTCTCTCTGGACGATGAGCAATGAATGAGCTAACCCCTTACTTAGGTTTTGCTGTCGTTAGTTTCATGATGGCAGTTTCGCCTGGCCCCAGTTGGGTCTATGTGATCTCGACTACTCTCGGACATGGCCGGCGCTCTGGGATGGTCAGTAACTTCGGCAATTCAACTGGAATTCTGTTTCATGCGGTAGCTGCGACCGCTGGGCTTGCAGCTCTCCTCAGCTACTCTCCGACGGCATTTCATGCACTCAAATTCATTGGTGCCGCCTACTTAGTCTACCTGGGGATTGGTGCTTTTCGAGGTAACGGGGTGCTCTCGACTCATCCGGACAGGTCACCTCGTTCCTTATGGCGGATTTTTAGAGACGGGGCGTTGGTAAACATATTGAATCCGAAAATGTCGATTCTGTTCATCGCCCTGCTTCCCCAATTCGTAGCTAGCTCGGCACCAAATCCGAAATTACAGATCGCGATCATGGGCGTAATGCACGCAGTGATAGCATGCATTGTTCATACGAATGTTGTTTTTTTTTCCAGCGCAATCGAGAACAGACTGAAGACCTCAGGTCGGGTTCAAAGACTTATCAGATATGCGATCGGTACGTTGTTTATTGGGTTTGGAGTCGGATTGGCGCTAGCAGAACGATCATAGCGGCATTTGTTGCTCCCAAGCATGACCACATTTTGCACCAGATTTGCTAACATGATATGCTCTAACGGTTATCTAGGGCGCTGTCGGTCGCAAACTGGAGAGCCAAACCCGTATCCCGCGCGGAATAAAACGACAATTTTCATCCCAGATAAACCTCGACGATGAAACCTGTACGTGTCTCCCGCATGATTGCCGCACACGAGGAGCTCAAGGCTCTGACTGCTGGAGCAGCCACATGCTGTGTAATACGCCATCCGTTAGGTCGCCCTGGTAGCGATCACTACGAGCTTATCCGTAAAGACCATCATGCCTAAGTCGATCATTGCTCCTTGTGTCCTTCTAGCCTTGATCACGCTCCAAGCGTGTACGACGGGGGGCGTCCAGGATGGCGGCGTAAAGCCTGGCGAGCCCGGACGGTTGGTGATCATTGGAGGCGCGCTCCAAGCGGACAACACGACCGTGTACGAGGCCGTTATGGAGGCTCGGGCGGGGGACGGCCCGCTTTGCGTGATTCCGACTGCCAGCTCTGACCCGGCAGAATCGATGGCTGGTACCGTGCAGAAGTTGGCTGGGTACGCCGGTGCTGGTTCGGTAAAGGGTATCCTCATTTCGACTGAGGACCCTGCTCGGGCTCAGGATCCCTCCGTTGTCGCCGCACTGGCGGCCTGCTCCGGCTTCTACTTTACAGGCGGATCCCAACGCCGAATCGTTGATGTATTCCTTCCAGCGGGCGATACCACGGAGGCGTATCGCGCCATAATGCAGCGGTGGCAGGAGGGTGCTGTTGTCGCGGGCTCCAGCGCCGGGGCGGCCATG
>CALBJU010000153.1 GCA_937893205.1 uncultured Bacteroidota bacterium | reverse complement strand
GAATTCTTTCGCCAACTGAAGATATTCCCCGGCTGCGCCCGTCTTTCCATTCGCGATGAGCACACGACCAACATTCACGTTGTCCTGTGCCTGGATGGCGCTCGAAATTCCCGTTTCAGGATCGATACCGTCCAAAACAAGGAAATAATAGCGCTCCGACTCGGTCACGCGCCCCAGACCCTCAAGTGCTTGTCCCAAGGTTCGGTTCAGGCCACGCTCACCCCGGGGATACCTCCCAGGAAAGGTCCGATAAATTCGAAGTGCCTCTCGGAGAAGAGAAACGGCCTCTTCGACGTCTCCATGAGCCAGTAGGAATCTCCCCAACTGTGCGTGATCCAACCCGACAATCCGGTTGTTGGAGCCCAGGCTTTCCTTGTGGATATCGAGGGATTCTCTGTAGGACGCTTCCGCCTCGTCCAAACGTCCTTGCGCTTCTCGGACGCGGCCGACCCAGTTAATGGAATTAGCTGTTTTCGAGTGACGAGCGCCATAGATATAGGTTTTTTTCTCGGCCGCCTCTTCGAAACGCAATACCGCTTCCTCATAGTCCCCATTGTCCATGAGAAGGGTGCCGTAATTATGGAGGTTTGACGCGTAGAAGGGATGGTTTTCTCCTATCTCGGAACGTGTCATATCCAGCGCAAGACCGAACGTGGTCTCGGCAAGTCTAAAAATGTCATCGTCCTCCGCGCTTGATGCGTAATAAAGGTCGCCGTATATCGCCCCCAGGTTCGAAAGAGACTCTGCGATATCACGATCAGAATTTCCTAAAAGTGTCTGACGAATTTCAAGTGACTGCTCCCAGACCAATCTCATGGTATCGGGTTTTGTGTCCCGGTAACCACTGTACAATGACACGCCGAGATCATTCAAGCTCTGAGCAACGTCGATATTATTCTCCCCAAACATCCTTCTCCGCATTGCCAGAGCCCGCTCATGCAAGTTGATTGATTCGTCAGTTTCACCGGCGTCATCTCTCAAAACCGCCATTGCATAGAGCGCGGAAGCGAGGGAAGGAGAGTCGCCGCCATCGGCCAGATCAATCTGGATTCTCAGCGCTGGTTCAATAAGGCCCATCCCAATCTCAAATTCACCCCATTCCGCGTAAATAAGGCTGAGAACCTGCATCATGTTACTCTGCACTTCAGGATGAGCTTGGAATTGGTTCTGCACGGATGCCGAACCCAAATCCACCATCTCGCGAACCGTCAAGTCGCGGCCCTGGGCCTGTTCCGGATTAGCTGATTCGAAAAGGTCCATCACGAACTCTACGACACTGGCCGATTTGCGGGCTTCCGATTCAAATCGATCTCGTTGCTCGGTGGCCTCAACAGCGAATCCAATGGATACGATGGTCGCCACAAACAGAACGGCGAACATCGCGAGAGTGCCCGCAACAGCAATTTTGTTGCGCTTGATGAACTTGCTGGATCGATAGGTAAATGTATCTGCCTGAGCGGATACCGGTCTACCGGACTGGTAATTCTGTATGTCCTGGAGCAGCTGATCTGCTGACTGGTATCTGCGGTCCGTCTCCTTCCGGAGGGCCATCAAGATGATGTGATCCAGATCGCCGCTGAGCTGCTTTCGGAGTCGATCGAGAGGGGTTCTTCGATTCAGACTGACCGACTCCGGCGTCAATGAGTCTTTCCCCTTGGGCACCTCTTCTACCACCGAAATCATCGTACTGGGCCTTTCAGGAGCCTTTTCCAGTATGATTTTTTCGATCTCGCCACGTTTTACGGTCTCGAACGAGAACGGTCTGTGCCCCGTGAGTAGCTCGTAGAGTAATATGCCCAGCTGGTAGACATCCGAAGCCGTGGTGACGGAGTTGCCGCGAACCTGCTCCGGAGAGGCATACTCAGGAGTCATGACCCTCACTTCCGTTCGCGTCATGGGAAGCGTATATCCCGCGAGATCCGGATTTAAAAACTTGGCGATCCCAAAGTCCAGCAGCTTTACCTACCCATCCGTTGATACCAGAATATTCGCTGGCTTCAGATCCCGATGTACGATCAGATTCTGGTGGGCAAAATGAACTGCAGAGCAAACTTTACAGAACAGCTCCAATCGAGCTTCCAGCGAGAGTCGATTATCGTCGCAGTACTTGGTAATGGATTCTCCATCGACGTACTCCATGACGAAATAGGAGACCCCTTCGTCCGTCGCTCCACCATCCAGTAGACGAGCGATACCCGGATGGGTAAGCGCCGCGAGGATTTGCCGTTCGACCCGAAAGCGCTTGAGAATATCCTCCGTGTCCATTCCCCGGCGAATCACCTTGACGGCCACATAGCGTTTGAACGCTTCGTCATCTCGGACGGCCAGATACACCTGGCCCATTCCGCCCCGTCCCAATTTTCGAATCAGTCGATAGGGACCGGCACGTTGAAGGTCTTCATCGTCCTCGTCTGACTCCTTGTCTCCTACCACCGAAGCCATATGAGCCAGGGCGTTCTCAAGGTCGGCTCGACCGCTGCCTTCCAGGAAATCATCCGATTCGCCGGATGCCTCCAGCAATTTCAGAACATTGTCACGCAGATCGGTGTCATCTCCACAAGCGTCTCGAACGAACGCGTCACGCTCGAAACTCTCCTTGTCAAGCGCGTCATCTAGAACTTTCTCTATTAGAGCCCACCGATCCGGGTCGATGTTTTTCATGTTGGAGCACGTAGGGGTTGCGCGGAAGGCTACCAGATCAACAGCTATTGACCTTCGTTTAACGCAACGTACAGAAAGGACTTAGCCTTAAGCCAGTCTCGATCGATCGTTCTTCCTGATACATCGAGCAGAGCTGCGGTTTCTTCAATCGACATCCCGCCATAAAATCTGCACTCGACAATGGTCGCAAGGCGTGGATTGAGTCGTTCGAGCTGCTTCATCGCGTCGTCCAGATCCAGAATATTTACGTTTTCGGCTTTGTCGCTAATAAGCGATGCCTGAATCTCCGTGTGATGGGCTCCTCCGCCACGTTTATCTGCGTTCACGCGCCTGGCATAGTCCACGAGTATCTGCCGCATCGCCTTCGCCGTGACCGAGAAAAAATGGACTCGGTCGTTCCAGCCACTCTCATCCCGATCAAATAATTTCAGATAGGCTTCGTGAACAAGGCCCGTTGTGTTGAGCGTTTCACCCGGCTTTCTGTATCTGAGTTGCCTTCGCGCGATATCACGCAACTCATCGTAGACGAGTGCAAACAGACGGTCACCCGCATTTTCATCCCCCTTGCGGTGCGCCGTGATCAACTGTGTCACCATTCCCTCGTCCTGCATCACCATGTGGGAGTAGGCTTAAGATATTACGCGAATAGCAGGGTACGCAGGAATGGGCGGAAAGGAAACTCGATTGTCAAACCTGTTCATTCGTGAAAAAGCGCCTCTACCGCTTTGGAAGGTGAGGCCCGAAGGGAGTGACAGGCGACAGTAAGGAAGGCTTTAGTGGCCAGGAAGACTCAAATGGACGAGATCCGTGGTCAGTCCTGAAAAGAGGTTTAATGGTTCAAGTGATATTGCAGAATCGTCATTCCCGTGCGGCGTATCCAGTGGCAGTCGGGGCGGGAGGATTCAGTCACAATAACGGTTATGGTGATTTCCGGATGGATTTATGTACTGGTCCTATACATTTATTAATTATCGACTTGAATCACATCGTATGATTCCGTTTCAATGTTGATAACTAGACTTGCAAAACGGCTTTACACTGGGTTTATTGGATCTTGTCCATAGAAATATCACTGCATTCGAAGGTCCATGTATTTAAGCAAACTCGAACTCCACGGGTTTAAGAGTTTTGCCGACCGAACGGTCGTCGATTTTTCCCCAGGTGTCACCGTCGTGGTTGGCCCGAATGGATGTGGAAAATCAAATATCGTGGATGCCGTCCGTTGGGTTATTGGAGAACAGCGTGCTCGCATTCTCCGGTCTGACAAGATGGACAGCGTCATTTTCAATGGAACGACCAAGCGCCGATCTCTCGGCATGGCGGAAGTCCTTCTAACGATTGAGAACACCAAAGGCATTCTTCCTACCGAATACAGTGAAGTAACGATTGGGCGACGGCTTTTTCGGTCTGGAGAATCCGAGTATCTCCTGAACGGGGTGAACTGTCGGCTGAAGGACATCACTGATCTGTTCATGGATACGGGGATGGGTGCTGGAGCCTATTCCGTCATCGAGCTCAAGATGATCGAGGATATTCTGTCGGACAATGCCCAGGACCGTCGACACTTGTTTGAAGAGGCCGCCGGTATCACCAAGTATAAAATCAGGCGCGGTCAAACTCTCAGAAAACTCGGAAGCACCCAGGGTGATCTGAATCGCGTCCGCGATTTGACAGAAGAGCTGGACAAGCAGGTTCGGGGTTTGGAGCGGCAGGCACAGAAAGCCTCTCGGTTCAAACGCTACGAGGAGCAGCTCCATGGATTAGAGCTGAAGTTGGCTTCTCTTGAGTACGAGCAATTGTCATCTGAAACTGAAATCGTCCGAAAGGAAATTGTCCAATACTCAGATGCAGCAGCTGGTTTTTCAGCGAAGCTCCTCTCGGAAGACGCGGCGCACGAGTCCCTCAGAACGGATCATATTTCTAGAGAAAAACAGGTCGTCGAAGCCCAGACCACTCTGGCCGACCACGTCGAATCTCTTCGAACGGCAGAATCAGACCTTCGACTCGGTACGGAGAGGCTGAGTACCATCTCCCGGGATGTGACTCGACTCCAGGAGGAGACTGAGGCCGCCATCG
>CALBJU010000152.1 GCA_937893205.1 uncultured Bacteroidota bacterium | reverse complement strand
TCGGCCAACGTGACACTGCGAGTGGACTCTACCTCCGGGCCCAGTGTGCCTGACATGGAAAATCGACCATGACCATCATTCTCGTAAATGATGTTGTGGGTCAGATCGTTGGCGACAATGACATCAAGATCGCCATCGCCATCCAGGTCGGCGCTCGGAATAGAATAGCTGGTGCGAGAATCTAACCCGAGCGGATACCGCATCATGAACCTGCCTGAGCCGTTATTAATGAACACCGCGTTTTGCTGCGGCCAATGACGGCCACTCGCGACAAGAGCATCCAGATCGCCATCCCCGTCGATATCGACAAATGCGATAAAGGGAGACCGGTCAGTGCGCAAGCCCAGCAGCACTTGAGGCCGCTCTGTGAAGGTCCTCTCCTGGGAGAGCACCACATCGGTGCAAAGGAGGGTGAATCCCAACACGAGGGATGACTTGAATAATAGTGTCATGGAAAAGCGTTGCAGTGATCGCGAGTGGTGGGAGGAAGATGTAAAATCTACGGACTGGAGATCATGAAAATGAGACCTCGCCCGGCCCGTTCATGTCCGATAGTGCATGTCCAATAGTGACGATGAATTGCGTTAGTTCTGCGCCGCGGTCTCCGTGCGATTGCTTCGGCCACTTATCACGTACTCATCCAGTAGTTCAGTCAGCTCTGCAACCAGGTCTCCCCGTTCCAGATACAGATTTGTTGTCTCGGAAGGATCGCTGACAAGGTCGTAGAGCTGTCCCGTTGGTTCTCCTGGTTCAGGCGAATAGCGCCTCGGAGCTGTAAATCCCCCCGATCCTCTCCCGAGAATCAGTTTCCAGTCTCCTCTTCTTATGGCAAACATCCCGCCAAGAGAGTGGTGAACGATCGCCTTTCTATCCGACGAAGCGGTGGGTTCACCCAGTAAGATCGGAAGCATATCCATGCTGTCCTCTCCCATGTTTTCATCGAGATCCGCGTTCAACAGATTCGCCAGTGTTGCCATCAAATCCGTTAGAGATACCAGTGCATCACTCCGGCTACCGAATGGAATTTTTCCCGGCCAGCGCGCAACAAACGGAATTCTGTGGCCCGCCTCCCAGATGTCTGCTTTGCGTCCGCGGAGTTCGCCGTTGGCGAGGTGATCGAAGTTTTCTTTGTCTTGCTCATTCCAGTCAGCACCATTGTCGCTCGTCATGATCACAATGGTGTTGTCGGCCATTTCCAACTCATCTACTATGGCCAGTATCTGACCAACTGATCGGTCAACCAGCTGTACGAAGTCACCGTACGTACCAGCATTTGAGCTACCGTTCAGGGAGTCCGTCGGCAGCCATGGAGTGTGTGGTGCGCTCAACGGGAGGTATAAAAAGAAGGGCTGCCTGCTCTCGGACCGAGAGGTGATATAACTGACGGCCTTCTCAGTGAACGTGGCCAGCACATCCTCGTGAACAAAGCTCGGCGACATCTCCCCCGCTCGCCAGAAAATTCCTCTCCCATGGTCTGACTGTTGCTTTCCTTCCGTAAATCCATCTCCTCCATCTACTGGCTCGTTGTTCTCGAGATAGTAGTAGGGCATGATATCTAGCGAGGAAGGGATGACGAACGAGTAATCGAATCCAGCTTCGCGAGCTCCCTTCGTGACACTGCGCGAGTAATCGATGTTGGTTCTGGTGGTCGCCCACTTGTTGCCTCCCTCGAAAAGTGCTTTAGAAGGTGCTTTTTTTGACCAATCCAGACCCAGGTGCCACTTTCCAATCACGGCGGTGTGATAGCCATTTTCCTGTAGAAGATGACCCACTGTCTTACGATCGGGCTCGATCAGTACCGAATCGACACCCACCAACACGCCAGACTTCAGCCGCGATCTCCACGCGTACCGACCCGTCAAAATTCCATAGCGGGTAGGTGTACAGACGGCGGACGGAGAATGCGCATCCGTAAAACGCATACCCTCTTCTGCCAGCCTGTCGATGTTTGGCGTCTGCACGCTGGCACTGGGATTTCCGAAACTCAGATCACCCGAGCCCAGGTCATCGGCCAGGATGTAGATGATGTTCGGCGGCCGAACCGGGGGCGCACAGGATGTGAAGGTCAGCGCAATACACATTGCGAAAAACAGGGTCGATGCCGAGTAGCAGATTGAAATTGAAGACCTGAATTGCATCATTGGACTTGTGGTTTTATCCTCGTCGGTTCCCATAGTAATATCGGCGGGCGTTCATGTGCTATATGACGGCTAGAGCGCCCCCTGAATTCCGGCACCAGGAATACTTTTTGGCGCAGTGAAGTTGTTATCCAGAAGGCCCCATTAGTAAGAAGATGATCATGAAGAAATACTCCCGTCGCGGCTTCCCAGGCTCATCCTATCTGCCGCTGCTTATTGCCGTTTGCGTATTCGGATGCTCACCAAAAAATACTGATCCGCCCGGGGAGTCCGAACCAGCAGAGAGTGAAGTTACAATACCCGTTCCTGATCCAGCCCCTGCACCCGGCACTGCGACTGTGAACGCGATAGTTTCGGCATATACCGAGAGCGAAAACGCGTTTGTGTGTACGTTTTCCATCACAGAGCTGATTTCGTCCGGCTCGGCAACACCCTCATTGATCGTAGGACGGGAGCTCATCGTTTTGGTGCCGCAAAGTCTGGATTCTGCGGCAAGCATAGGCCTAGATGGTGGCAATGTATCCGCTACACTACGCACCTAACGCTTCGCGAAGGCGCCACCACGCCTGCCTGGACCGCCGTAGTTCTTACCCCCTCAGATTCTTAAACACGTCATGAGCATGAAAATCAAAGTTGCCATTGCACTGCTGTCTGCCGGTGTTCTAGTGGGCGCGTGGCTCAGTCTGTCTCCGGAGAGTAACAGCTCAGCTGACATTGCGACGTTTACTCCTCTCGAAACGGCTCGCCTTTCGAAGGAAGCGCGCATCAAAGGGCGCGAAGAGTACTTCTTTCAGATGCTTCTCGATCCTTCCCTTCCACCAACAGGATTCCCAAAAATATTCGCGAGCGAGAGATCGATTTTGCCTCTGACCACGCCAGTCGTGCGAGTTTGCTCCCAAAATCAGGATCCCGCATCCCTTTTGATTGGACAGAGGTCGGTCCGACAAATATTGGAGGACGAACACGCACTCTCGCCATTGATGTGACAGACAGTGGCACCCTCATCGCTGGTGCGGTTTCGGGTGGAATATGGAAATCTACGGATTCGGGCCAAACTTGGACGATCAGGAGCGACCAGACACAGCACTTGAGAGTGACGTCGTTGGCGCAGGACACGCGCTCTGGACAGACGAACACCTGGTACTACGTCTCCGGTGAGTATGTGGGAAATTCGACAACCGGAACAGGTGCTTCCTATTTCGGATCTGGAATGTACAAGTCCATCGACAATGGTGACACGTGGTTTCGAATACAGGACGCGGGTGACATAACCGCTTTCGATTCGGCATTCGATTTTGCTTCCCGGGTCATTGTCCATCCAGTCACTGGAACCGTCTATGTGGCCGTGAATGGTGACGGGATATTGCGCTCCACAGATGGAGGCTCAAGTTTTTCTGTGATTTTGGGTGCGGTGAATGCCCACCAGTGGTCAGATATTGCCGTCGCATCGAATGGAACCCTTCTGGCGACGCTCTCTGCAACATCCCTTGGCGGAACGCCAGACGATGGTCCGGGAGTTTACGTCTCTACCGATGATGGCTTGAACTGGGTAGACGTTACGGATGCATCCTTCCCGACGGAGCACTTGCGTAGCGTGGTTGCTTTTGCACCCTCCAATTCCGACGTCGCATATATCCTGACTTTCACAGGTAACGGGTCTGGAAGCACAGAAGACTCTCGGTTTCACAAGCTGACGATTTCTACACAATTATCAGAAGATCGATCGGCGAATCTGCCTCCACCCACTGGTCAAACCGGCCATCTGGACACGCAGGGATCCTACAACATGCTCCTCGGTGTGAAGCCGGATGACGAGAACTTCGTAATCATCGGCGGGACCAATCTATATCGTTCGTTTGACGGATTTGCCACACCCGCTACCGATCCCCCGCGCCACTGGATTGGGGGCTACGACGCTCTTAATTCTGATAGTTTCGGGGATTATCCTAATCACGCCCCCGATCAACACAGCTTTGCATTTGACCCAACAAATCCAAATGTTCTTTGGACGGGAAATGACGGTGGACTCACGCGCCTCGATGACGTCACCTTGATCACGGCCAGCAATCAACCCTGGGTTGATATGAACCGCGGCTACAATGTCACTCAGTTTTACCACATCGCACTTTCGGCCGATGCTTCCCGAAACATTACGGGTGGTGGCGCTCAGGATAATGGTTCCCCGTTCTTTGAATTCGATGGAGGCGATGCAGGCTTGGCACAGGATGTGACCGGCGGAGATGGTGCGTATTCGTACCTCGGAGTGAATAACCTGTTTGTGTCGAGCCAAGGCGGCAATTTGATTCGCTACTTCATTGATTCCGAAGGGCAATTGACGGAAGAAAACGCGTCAGTTGTAACTCCCGCTGATGCTCAAAACCAGAGATTCATCAATCCCTTCGCCGTAGATCCAAGCGATGAAGGGTATCTGTTCTATCCGGGAGGAGACGAACTTTTTCGCAACGACGCGATGGATGTGATAGGAGATGTTGAGCCAAACTGGCTAAAACTGGATCCGTTCGGTGTATTGGGATATGAGATCACCGCTCTTTCGGTATCTACGGCTTCCCCGACACACAGACTGTACGTCGGTCTCTCCACGTTTGGTGGCACCCCCAAGGTCATGCGGATGGATAATTCTAATTCCGCAACCGGAGGATATGTCGAACTAACCCTTCCTGGTGTCCCTGAATCTGCCTTTATCAATCATATCGCAATCAATCCAGAAAATGGAGATGAAATCCTTGTCGTGCTGTCCAATTTCGGCATTATGGGTATCTATCACTCCGTAGATGCCGGTGTGACCTGGACAGGCGTTGAAGGAGATCTCGAAGGGGATGACAATAATCCTGGTCCGTCGGTACGCTCGGCTACGATTCTTCCGTTCGACGGCATCACCACATATATCGTGGGTACCAGTACTGGACTGTACCAGACAGAAACCCTCAGTGGCGGATCAACAGCATGGTCTCCTGAAGGCGCCTCGACGCTCGGAAACGCTGTTGTTGTTCACGTTCTGAGCAGAACATCCGATGGAAGCGTTGCTGCGGGTACACACGGTCGGGGCATTTTCATCGGGCAGCCTTCGGGTGCGACCGATATCGAAGATGAGGTCGCGCTTCTTCCAACAGACTTCAGGCTCGAGCAGAATTACCCCAATCCGTTCAATCCCTCGACCACGATCACGTATTCGCTTCCGACTACCAGCAGCGTTTCCATTTCTGTGTTCGACATGACGGGAAGACTCGTGCGCAACGTAATCGAGCAGCAGTCCCGGTCAGCGGGTACCCATGAGGTGACCTTTAACGCCCAGGGTCTTGCCAGCGGCGTCTACCTCTACCGGCTCCATGCAGTCTCAGAAGTAAATTCGGGCGGAGATTATATGACTACAAAAAGATTCACGCTTTTGCGGTAAGTCCGGGCGTGGAATTCAACCAACCGGTCGGATCAATTCGCCTAGTGCGGCGCCAACCTACGGGGCCATTGCGCTACCTCCGATGGCAAAACACAAAATAAGCGACAGCCGAAACGACCATCAGCGCGCCGAGTCCCAAAGCTTCGGCCTGCGTCATGTTCGAAAGAAGCCACACAATGACGAGAGAACTGGCAACCGGTATCAACGGACCCCCTGGCAAGACAAAGACGGGGGTACCCGGTTTCGTATCCATTTTTCGCAGCTTCAGGACGGCCAGGCTGCAACCCAAGTAGAGCAGCAGTAGCGAGCCACTCGACACTACGGCCAGCATTTTGAAGGCGCCCGTCATTGCGATCAAGCACGCAAGAATTGCGCAAAAGATGATAGAAATGTAGGGTGTTTTGAAGCGGGGGTGCACCAGGGCAAGCTTTTCAGGCAGGAGACCGTCTCTGGCCGCGGCAAATACGGCTCTCGGATGATTCAGAACGTGGCCGCTGGTAACGCCGAAAATGGATATACCTGCGCCGATCAACAAAATTGTTCTTCCCCAGGGACCGAATGCCCGCTCTGCGGTGGCTACCAGAGGAGCCTCGAGATTCAGCGCCAGGTCGGGGCCAAGTACTCCTTGTGCCACAGTCTGAATGGCGACATAGAGAATGAAGACGATACCAATACCGTAGAACAGTCCAAGGGGTACGGTGCGGGATGGATTCTTAATCTCGCCGCTGGCGTTCAGTGCCACCTCGGCTCCGCCAAAGGCGAAGACAAGCATGAGTGTCCCGGCGCCAATGGCTGACAGTGATGGCATTTCTGTGATCGCGACATTTTCCCACTGCATGGAAAAGGCACCCAGAACCACCAATCCAATCAAAGGAATTAGCTTCGCGTAGGTGTTGAACACCGCAATTCGTACGCCCGACCGTACTCCCCTGATGTTGACGAGCGCAAGTCCACTGAAGAGAATCACCAGAAAGAGAATTTTCGGCAGCGTCGCATCGAAGAATGGGAACGCAATAGCCAGCAACTCGGTCAGCGCAATGGCTACAGCTGCGTTGGACAAGATCCCCCATCCGAACCATAAGAGGATAGATGCCAAAAATCCTGCGAAAGGACCAAAAGCATCTTCAACGTATGCGTAAACCCCGCCGGTGCGTGTTACTCGGCTTCCGGCCTCCGCAAAACAGAGAAAAACGAGGGCAATCACAACCGAACAGACGAGATACGCAATGATCGCAGCTGGCCCGAGCAAGGCCGCAATCAGGCCGGGCAGGACAAAGATGCCCGCACCGACAATCATATTTACAATACTGAGGCTGAGTTCTCGCGTGCCCATCACGCGAACTAATCCTTCGTCAGTAATGAGCGATTCTGATCGACGTTCTGAGTTCATAGCCAGCTATTCTACCAGTCGGTTGTATTTCCTCAGCACGTCTCTAAGACGGTCGTGCGGAATGCCGTAAACCGTGTGGCCATCGATCCCGGTCATTGTTTCACCCGCGACGAGGGCGTTGACAATGGCTTCTTCTACGGCCTGCACGGTGGCCTCAATCAGCGCGTTCATGCTGGCATTGGGAAGCATCTCAACCTCTGATACATTCCTTCCTTCGTCCGCGCCTTCATTGGCTGTGGAGAACGAGATAAAAATATCTCCTGAACCGTTGGTCCCCAAGCCGCCCATTCGCCCGATCCCCAGCGGCACCCGTCTCGCGAGGCGCTTCAGTT
>CALBJU010000151.1 GCA_937893205.1 uncultured Bacteroidota bacterium | reverse complement strand
AAATTCCCGAATTCGTTGCGCTCAAGAAAGAGTGGATTGATCGCCCCTTCGAGATTGTAGGAGTCTCGCTCGATGAGACGGGCTTCGAGGCGGTAATGCCCTTCGCGGACGATTTCTATCTCAACTATCCTCAGATTCTGGATCTCGATGGCGCCCTTGGTGACGGATTGGGTGGCATCTTTGCCCTACCAGCCACCTTTGTGATCGATGAAAGGGGAGCGATTGTAAAAAGCTATCTGGGAGTGTTTCCGATGGAAGTAATGCGAGCTGAGCTGGACAAGTGGATCAGCAAGATCGAAGGCAAGTCTGGAGTGTGATGGAGGCGAATGTCCCTCTAGTCAGTTGACAGGTACCTCTTTAGGCTCAAACACACCGACCGTTTTCGTATCGCGAGCGAAGTATCGCTTCGCTGCGGATCGAATAGCTTCGCTGGTTACCAATCTGGCACGTGTGAGGAACTGGGTGTGCAGCTTCCAATCTCCAGAAGCGATAGCCTCGTTGAGTTGTGACGCCAAGGAAAACGATCCGTCTCGTGCATACAACGTCTGCGCTTCCAATTTGGAAAGTGCACGCTGAATTTCCTCGTCGGTGACAAGCTCCGTAGCGAGTTTCTCAAGCTCTGCGTTGATTGCCAGTTCCACCTCCTCGATCGTGCTCGTCTGAGTTAACATCGCAAAGACCGTGAAAAGGCCCTCGTCGCGAAAGGATGAAGCTCCCGCTGACTGGGAAGATGTCAATCCGGAATCGACCAGGGCGCGGTACAATCTGCTCGTTTTTCCACTGCTCAGAATCATGCTTCCCATGTGAAGGGCAAACGTATCATCATGCGCGGCGGGCGGGGATTTAAAAGCGAGAATAATGGCGGGCATCCCTCCTGTCATTCGGATGGAGGTTCGACGCTCGCCGATCTGCTCCGGCTCCCGAATGCTGATATCTTGGGGCTCTGGTCCCCGTTCAATCCCACCGAAACACTCCATTATTTTGGACATCACCGCCTGTGGATCAAATCCTCCAATAACAGAGACGGTCGCGTGATTTGGCCAGTAGTACCGGTCATAAAAACTCCTCAACCCTTTTGGAGTGATCTGTTCGATGTCGGAACGCCATCCAATAGTCGGATGATGATAGGGGTGTGCTTCGAATGCCGTTGACCACACCGAGTGATATAGCTTTCTCAGCGGCTCATTTTCTCCTCGGTCAAACTCATTCAGAATAACCGTTCGTTCGCTTTTGACCTCCTCAGGATCCAGCAGGAGGCCGCGCATACGGTCCGATTCGATGTCGATGGCGAGGTGCAGATGCTCTGATGGCAGCAATTCGTAATAGTTCGTGCGATCGTTCCAGGTCGTGGCATTGACCTGCGCGCCACGTCCCTGAAGCACGTTGAATACCGTTTCGCCTGCCTTTTTCGAAAACCGCTCGGTCCCCTTGAACATCATGTGTTCCAGAAAATGGGTCGCTCCCGTTTCACCAGGCTTTTCATTCCTGCTGCCCACCCGATAGGTAATCATGAATGTCGAAACGGGCGCGGCACCCTGGGGCGCGAGCAGGATGTTCAGGCCGTTTCCCGTCATTTTGTAGGATGATATTCCACCATCCTCCTCGATGAATTCGTAGCCCTCGTAAGATGTGCTCATCAGTGCGCCTCCAGCCAGTTCACTCCCGTTCCTACAGATATCTCGACTGGAATCCGAAGCTCCAACGCGCCCGTCATCTCCTCCTCAACGATCTGCTTCAACACATCGATTTCTTCTGTATCCGCATCAAAGACGAGTTCATCATGCACCTGGAGCAACATCTTGCTTTTCAGACCCTCTTTTCGAAGACGGGCATCGATAGAGATCATGGCCAGCTTGATCATGTCGGCCTGAGTACCCTGAATAGGCATGTTCACCGCCACCCGCTCGGCGAAAGATCGAACGTTCCTGTTTCGTGCGAGGATGTCGGGAATGTATCGGCGGCGCCCCAACATGGTTTCTGCGTACCCGGTCTCACGCGCCTTTTCTACCTGATCGACGATAAAAGAGGCGATAGCTGGATAGCTGGTTTTGTACGTATCTATCAGCTCCTGGGCCTCCGAGCGCGAGCATCGGAGACGGGTTGAAAGACCAAACGCAGAGATCCCATAAGGAATGCCGTAATTGACTTCCTTTGCCTTATTCCGCTGTTCTCTAGTGACATCGGCGGGGTCCAGACCAAATATTCGAGCGGCGGTCGCGGTGTGGATATCCTCCCCATCCAGATACGCCTGCATCAGGACCTCATCCCCAGCCAGTGATGCCAGGATTCGAAGTTCTATTTGAGCATAGTCAGCTGACAGCAACACGGCGCCATCTCGGGGGATGAAGGCCTTCCTGACCTCTCTTCCCCTTTCCGTCCTGATGGGAATGTTTTGAAGATTGGGATTGGAGCTTGCGAGTCGGCCCGTTGCCGCCGTCGTCTGACTGAACGAAGAATGAATCCGATCGGTCTCTGGATGGACGAGCTCTCCCAGGGTATCGAGGTACGTCGATTTGAGCTTCGCCAGCTCTCGCCAATCCAAGATCATTCCGGGCAGTTCATGCTCTGAAGCCAGTTCTTGAAGCACACTTTCTTTCGTGGACGGCTTGCCTTTCGATGTTTTGGCGACGACCCGAAGGCCCAGTTTTTCGAACAGAATGACTCCAATTTGAGCGGGAGAGGCAATATTGAACGTTTCGTCTGCCGACTGAAAGATCTTTTCCTGCAGCACTTTCAAATCTTCTCCCGTTTTCACTGACAGGACCTTCAACACCTCCGCATCGAGTCCAATACCCTCGAACTCCATTCTCGCGAGGACCGTGATCAGCGGAAACTCCACGTCGAAAGCAAGGCTTTCCACACCCTTCTCACCCAGCATGGGGCGAAACAGGTTGGCCAATTGCAGAGCTATGTCAGCATCCTCACAGGCATAGGGCGCCACGTCCGCCGGGGGCACATCTCTCATGGTAATGGCGTCCTTTCCACTTCCTATCAGAGAGGAGATCGGTATGTTTTCATATCCGAGAAACGCCTTGGACAAATAATCCAAGCCATGCGCTTCTTCAGGGGCGATCAAGTAGTGCGCTACCATGGTGTCGAAGTAGGGTCCGTTCACCCTGACGCCGTGTCGCGCAAGAACCAGCCAGTCATACTTGATGTTCTGGCCTATTTTTTCCGAATCACCCTCAAATAAGGGTCTAAGAATATCCAGAACATCTGAGGTCGATGTGCCATCTGGCATTGGGGTGGGAATGTACCAAGCTCGTCCTGGCTCATCCGAAAGC
>CALBJU010000150.1 GCA_937893205.1 uncultured Bacteroidota bacterium | reverse complement strand
CGAAGTCGAGAGTGCGCTTGTGGCACACGCTACGGTCGCGGAATCCGCCGTCGTAGGATTTCCTCACGACATCAAGGGACAAGGGATTTATTGCTATGTGACGCTGAATGCCTCGATTGAGCCCACAGACGAGCTCAGATCAGAGCTCATCGCGCAAGTGCGTAAGGTCATTGGTCCCATCGCCCGCCCTGACTTCGTGCAGTTCACAGACGGACTGCCAAAAACTCGCTCCGGAAAAATCATGCGCCGGATTCTGCGCAAGATCGCGGCCGACGATTATTCCAACCTGGGAGACATATCAACCCTCGCCGACGATAGCGTGGTTGATAGCCTGATCGAAAACAGACAGAACCGAATCAGGTAACGACTTATTGTGCCAGTCTGAACCAAGGATGTTATCTTCTTTGGTTGATCTTCATCCTACTTGGACACAGGCGCCGTAATTTTCTGAATTCCAATATTCTGGAGCCACTCAAACACGCGTTATGAGTTCCGATTTTTCGCTCGAATATCTCGGTATTACAAACCAAAACGTTGCCCGTAACCTTTCCCGTGCAATGCTTTATCAGGAAGCCATTCTGCGCGACGAAGGGGCCGCAATTTCAAATCTTGGCGGTTTGATGCTCCGATCGGGAGAAAAAACAGGACGCTGTCCAAAGGATAAACGCGTAGTCAACATTGAAGGACTCACGGATGACGTGTGGTGGGGAAAGGTGAATATTCCCCTGGACCCTCACAATTACGAGATCAATCGCGAACGTGCCATCGACTATTTCAACACGGTTTCGCAGCTCTACGTATTCGATGGTTTTGCCGGTTGGGATCCCGCCTACCGCATCAAGGTGCGCGTGATATGCACACGGCCCTATCACGCATTGTTCATGCAGAACATGTTGATCCGTCCCGATGAGCAGGATTTGGAGGAATTTGGCCTGCCGGACTTCACCATCATGAACGCCGGCAAGTTTCCCGCAAATCGCCAGACCGATCAGATGTCCTCAAAGACCAGCATCGCGCTGAACTTCGAGGCCAATGAGCTGACCATACTGGGGACCGAATACGCCGGAGAGATGAAGAAGGGTGTCTTCTCCATCATGCACTATATCATGCCGAAACAGGGCGTACTGTCCATGCACTGTAGCGCAAATGAAGGGGAAGATGGAGATGTCTCCTTGTTTTTTGGTCTGTCCGGGACTGGAAAAACCACTCTTTCAGCGGACCCTCGGAGAGCGTTGATCGGAGACGACGAGCATTGCTGGACGGAAGACGGCGTATTTAACATCGAAGGCGGCTGCTATGCGAAGGCGATAGGTCTTTCCGCAGATAAAGAGCCCGAGATCTTTGACGCGATCAGGTTTGGATCGGTGCTGGAAAACGTTGTTTATGATCCGAATACCCACGTCGTAGACTTCGATGATTCCTCGATTACGGAAAACACACGCGTCGCCTATCCCATCGATTTCATAGAGAACGCCAAGATTCCGTGCGTCGGTGGACACCCGAAGAATATCATTTTTCTGACGTACGATGCGTTTGGCGTGCTGCCTCCGATATCCAAACTGACTTCCTCGCAGGCCATGTACCATTTTATTTCTGGTTACACGGCGAAGGTAGCGGGTACGGAAGACGGCGTAACGGAACCTCAGGCTACGTTCTCTGCTTGCTTCGGGGATGCCTTTCTTGTTCTGCATCCAGCGCGTTACGCAGAAATGCTTGCCGAGAAGATGGACACGCACGGCGCAAAGGCGTGGCTGATAAACACCGGCATGACCGGAGGGAGCTATGGCGTGGGCTCTCGAATGAAGCTCTCCTATACGCGTGCGATAATAGATGCCATCCACAGTGGCTCACTCGATGAGGTGGATACCGTCACGGATCCAGTATTTGGAGTGGAGATTCCAACCGAGGTGCCAGGCGTTCCGTCGGAAGTCTTGATTCCCCGCGATACGTGGGCCGATGCGGCCGAATATGATGTGGCAGCGGAAAAACTCGCCCAGTTATTCACGACCAACTTTGAGGAGTACCGGGAAGCCAGTTCCGAAGAGATTGCGAGCGCAAGCCCCCGCTCCTGAGCCCAGTTTAGATTTTCACGGGCCTCGTCCCCGACTCACATTCTACGCGCCAGGTCGAGTGCCCCCTCAACAGGCATTCGATGACTTCGTTTCACTGACGCATTGGGCAGGACTTTGCGCAGCGCGTCCGAGAGCAGGGACACGAATGAATCGCTGTGCGTGAGGCCTCCAATCAGGGCAATGTGCTGCGCCGCTAATGGGAGGCGCTGCGCGAGGCGCAGACACTGACCCGCCAACTGAGCGCACTGCGTAGCGACGATTGATTCGGCAACCCGATCACCTGATCCAAGCATTTTCAGGACCAGAGGTGCCAGGGATGCCACGCGTAAGTCGCCTGCGTAGACGGCCTCCAGAACAAGAGCGACGGTTGGATTTGGCAGGTTGAGCTCATCCGCAGTAGAAATTCCGAAGGGAGACAAAGCTTCCAATTCGAGTTCAGTCAACAGCCCCCTCACCGCATCATATCCTATGGCAGTCCCACTGCCGGGATCGCCAATTTCGCGCCCCCACCCCCCTGCACGAATCATGTCTCCCTCCGGGGAAAGTCCGTAACATCCAGAGCCGGTTCCTGCAATAACGATGATACCGGGAGTGGCCCCAAACGCAGCTTCGAGGGCGATTCTGGCGTCCGTGACAACAAGAACGCGATCCGCTGTGACGCCCCAACGATCCATCAGCACCCGGGAGAGAGCATTTTGAAACGCAGGGGATCCCGCACCCGCTGCGCCGAGGCAAAACTGGAACCGATCCTGCCTGGCTCCCACCGGCAACAACTTCTCTATGGTTTCGGCGACGTGTTTGGCAAATGCTTTCGGATCAATAGTTCTGACATTGACGCTCGTGGTAGTGGTCGAAAACGTCTCCGAACCGATCTGGCACTTTACGTCCAACGTGCTCCCACCTGCATCGGCGCCTATGATGACAGAAGGATCGCTGGTGATGACAGAAGGATCGCTGGCAATGATGGATCGGTCACTGGTCATCTGATGCCGGGGAGATTGAGGTGCTCAGGCCCGCATCACTGGCAGGAACCAGGTTGGTGGAATATTGAAGTTCGCTCCGGAGCAGCCGGGTCAGAATTGGGGGACGATCGGCCGTCAGAAACGTACCGAGGAATGCGCTGAAATCGACGGAGGGTCGGCGAAAATAAAGTGGACTGGAATCAGTGACGACAGCGCCCTCCCAGGCCGAGCTTGCTGCAAGTCGTTCTGGCATACGTGCCGAACCCCAGGTGAAGGTTTGAGGATGCCCGGGGCCCGAGATGAAGGCGGGGAGATACTTACCCACAAACGCCGCCTCTTTTCTCCCCCCATCGGCAGGGAGCGGGGTCGAGCCCGGAAAATGGATCTGCCGCTGCTGTACAGTATCCCATCTCCAGCCACTTAACTCCGGTCCGAACCGGGATCTCAAGAACTGGATCGTGGCCGTCAACTGCTCAAGGAGGAGAGAATCGGCCATCAGGAAGTTCGTACCCGGCTCTTGATGCAGTATCTCCCTTGTCAGAACTTCCAGAATTGAGGCGCCGGGTTCTGCCGCGCCATACCGATGATTCCAGTTTTGTAGATATCGAACCGCTTCCCGCTCGTCAGCCATCGTGATGAGGGAATCGGGAAGGCGCCCGAGAAGGAGCGGCACCGATTCCCGGGCTGATTGACTGAAATCACTTTCCAGTAAATCTTCGACCGAGACCAGATCGATGAGGGTACTCACCGTTCGTTGTGGGGTCAGCTCTTCCCCGGACGACGATATGAAAACAATCTGATTACCGTATCTCTCACTGGCGACGGGGCTGCCGGTTACGGTCCACGAAAACTGAGTCTTTTGGAGTCCCACTGGGGCGATCAGCTCAGGAGACGGTGCCTTCCCCGCGAGAGCAGAAAGCCATACTTCTGTATCGGTCAATGTGTCGAATCCCGACCAGCGCAGAGTTGGTACCGTTGCTCTCGCCGCCCTTTTGTCTGGTTCGGTGAGCAGTACACCCCCGGGGAAACGCAGAATTCCCACCAGTTCCTCGTGGGTACTCAGCGACAGTCGCTCATACTCAAGAACAATTTGATCTGCAGGTATGTGCTCCATCCCCATTTTTCCTGTTCCCTCGAGGAGGAGAGCCCAAGTATCGGCATGCGTCCTCCCGAACGGAGCAATCAGGGTGCCCGGTACCGTCAACCCGGTAAACGTGCCTGATGCGTAGTCAAGCTCTGTTTCTACAAAAAACGGAATCCCGGAATCACCTGTGACGTAACGCGCAGCGACAAAATCGAGTGCATCGGTTCGAACCCCTGTAACGGTATTTAATCCGAACCCATAGATGTGAAGGAGAGAACGCAGAGCACGATCGGCAACTGCTGCATCGCTCTGGTCCGCAACGTTAAAAGCTTCTGTGGCAATCCATGCGAAGAGTCTTTCGACGGCGATGGAGTGCCAGGGTAGCCAGGGTTCGGACTGAATGTCGAGCAGTAGAAAAGGCACACCCCGATTTAGATCGTTCGACGTGAGAGCCAGCGTCAGGCCTTCCGCATATTTTTTCAGTAGCTCGAGGGATCCGGGATCCAGCGTTTCTACCGCCAGGCGAGCATCCTTGGCGAGGCCAAGTTGGAGTACCCAGCCGTCGATCCGGACGGCATCGTTGCCAAACCATTCCGAGAGCCTGCCCAGCGCAGCCTGCCGCCACAACGCGATCTGCCATGAACGAGAGCGGCCGTGTGCGTAACCGAGGGAAGTGATGGCATCTGAAAATGTTGAAGCCGATACGCTGATCCCTCCACGGGGAGTCCAGGCAGTCGTCGTCATCTGGCCCACGCTCGGCGTCTCGATCATTCTGGGCGCAGAGGGACCCGCCGAGAAAGCCAGATAGGCGATCAGCGCACCGAGGAGGGTGATTCCGGTCAAAACCGTGGTAATAATCAGGCCAACGCTCTTGAACATGAGATCAGTTTGCGACTGCTCGTTTTTGTGTTAAGAAGGCCTCAAATTCGTTGCAGGACATGGCATTAAAGCATTCAGAAGACGAAAGTCCACCTTTTCGAGCTACTGATACACCCCATTTCATGAGATCTAGCTGTTCTATCGAATGGGCGTCGGGATTGATGGAGACCAGAACATTCAGGCTTCGAGCTTTTTCGATCCATCTCCAATCGAGATCGAGCCGATATGGATTGGCATTCAGTTCAATCGCCACTCCATAATGAGCGCAAGCCTCCAGCACGGCGACATGATCCAAGGGATAACCCTCCCGTTTCAGAATCAATCTTCCGGTCGGATGACCAAGTATGGTCGTGTACGGATTCGAAACGGCTTTGATCACCCGTTTGGTCGCCTCCGCTTCGGTCATATTGAACCGAACGTGTACGCTGGCTACGATAAAGTCGAATTCTGCCAACACCTCGTCCGAATAATCCAAGCTTCCGTCGGCGAGAATATCACTCTCAACCCCGAAAAATACGCGGAAGGGGTTGCCTCCATCGCTGGCGAACGCTGTATTCAACTCGGCAATTTCCCTTTTCTGTCTAAGCACAGTCTCGACGGACATTCCGTGGGCGATTTTCAGAGACTGGCTGTGATCGCATATACCGAAGTATTCGAATCCTCGAATCCGACAAGCATCTGACATCTGTTTCAATGTGTGGGCGCCGTCAGAATACGTCGAGTGGTTGTGCACGATGCCCCGCAGCTGGTCGATCTCGATCAATTCGATCGATGCCAGTTCGCCAGCACGGGAAAAAGCATCGGGTAGATCTCGAAGCTCTGGCGCAACGAAAGGCAGCCCTGCCGCGCTGAACAGAGCGGGCTCATCTGCCGCCTGGTGACTCTCACCATAGAGTGCCTTCCAATCGGCGGTAAATGCTTCCGGACCTGTATAGTGGAGAATCGCATTACCAGCTCGAGCCGACTGGGTGCAAACAATCTGGAGTTTCATTCCGTCATCCAGTGTCGCCGTCAGTTCCGTGTACGGCTTCCGAACTTTTCGCTCGAACGTGACGCTGGGGATGTCAATCGAGCCCGGCTCGATTGTGGTGACGACAAATGATATCGTCTCTACAATTTCGAGATTCCGAGCGATTTCTCCCGTGTATGTAACAGCATCAACGGCGCTGTTTTCCAAAAGAATTCCGTAGAAATGTTCAGCCAGTCCCATGGCATCTGCGTGCCTCCTCTTGCCCTGATAGGAGCGGAGTTGGGAGATATTTTCGAGAATGGAAGCCTGGCTCTTCTGGGCGAAGCCGTCCAGTTCAGCAATACGGCCTGCCACCGCCGCTGCTTCGAGATCGTCCAGTGACTGGATACCCAGAGTCTGCCACAGTACTCTCGCTTTCTTCGCTCCCAGGCCCTTAACCAGAAGTATATCGAGCAGATCGGGTGGCAAGGCTCCGAGCAATTCATCTCGGACTTCGAACGAACCGTATGTCAGAATTTCTTCGATCTGGGATGCCAGACCGCTACCTATTCCCCTGATATCCGTCAAATGACCCGACGCCAGGAGGTCTGAAACCGCTTCTTCAAGCCGCTCAATGGTCCTTGCAGCGTTGGCAAAGGCGCGTGCGCGAAACGGATTTCCTCCGGTCAGCTCGATCAACGCGG
>CALBJU010000149.1 GCA_937893205.1 uncultured Bacteroidota bacterium | reverse complement strand
TATGCGGGCGCTGGTAGCCTGTGGTTGGTTTGGAATACAGACCTGGATCGGAGGATCAGCCATTTACACGTTGTTCTCGGTCATTTTCGAATTCGAGCCTGCCGGTCCAGCGGACATGCTACCGATTCTCGGACTCTCGGCAGGGCAGTTGCTGAGCTTCCTGTTTTTCTGGGCGATCAACATGGGCATCATCCTGGCGGGTATCGATACCATTAAATGGCTCGAGACGCTTGCCGCGCCCTTCCTGATCGTCGCGGGACTTGGCCTCCTTTGGTGGGCCGTGGATGCGGGCGGCGGATTTGCCCGAGTACTCTCTGACGACACCGTTGCGCTGGTCCGCGGTGGACTCGCGCAGGATTTCAACTTCTGGGCGTCCTTTTGGCCGAATCTGACGGCGATGGTTGGCTTCTGGGCTACCCTGTCGCTAAACATTCCGGATTTTACCCGATACGCGTTCAATCAACGGCACCAGATGCTGGGTCAGCTCATCGGTCTTCCGACGACCATGACCCTTTTCGCGTTTATCGGTATCACGGTAACCTCGGCCACTGTTCTCATCTTTGGCGAAGTCATCTGGGATCCAGTTCTGCTGCTCGGAAGATTTGAGAGCCCAGTGGTGATCGGTTTCGCGTTGTTTGGACTCACAATTGCGACCCTTTCTACTAATATCGCCGCAAACGTGGTTTCACCCGCCAATGATTTCTCCAATCTTGCGCCTCGGCTCATAAGTTTTAAACGAGGTGGCCTGATCGCAGGCTTCATTGGAATCCTCATTTTTCCCTGGAAGCTCTATTCCGACCTATCCAATTACATCTTCACGTGGCTGATCGGCTACAGCGCACTACTCGGATCCATCGGCGGTGTGATGATCGTCGATTATTTCGTATTGCGAAAGATGCGCCTGATGGTGGATGAACTCTATCGCCGTGTTGGCGAATACTCTTATGGACCCAGCGGAGTAAACTGGCGAGCACTCGTCGCTATTGCGGTCGGTATCGTGATGAATATTCCAGGCTTCCTCCAACAGGCGACTGGTGGGAGCATCGTGGTTCCAGATCTGTTCAACGATATCTATACCTACGCCTGGTTCGTGAGCTTCTTTCTGGCCGGTGGCTGTTATTTTGCTCTGAGCAGACTCTTTCCGGCAGACACCGCTGCAGATACAACCGTGGCTTCCGCCGAAGAATCAACTATTTGAAAACTGAAACGATGACTGAAATGCAGATGGCAGATCAACTGGCGATGCCTGCAACCGACTACACGCCGCCCCCTTACAAAGGACCTTCACGAGAGGAAACGATTCGAATGCGCGCCGACCACGTGCATCCGTCCGTATTCACGATGTACAAGGATCCCATCATGATCGTGGATGGGCACATGCAGTGGCTGTTCGACGAAACAGGCAGGCGGTATCTCGACATGCTCGCGGGCATCGTGACTGTGTCCTGCGGTCATTGCCACCCAAAAATCGTCAAGCGCATTCAGGAGCAGGTCGCCACACTTCAACACGCGACCACGATTTATCTCCACCCGCATCTACCGCTTCTTTCGGAACGGCTGGCCGAGAAAATGCCCCCGGGGCTGGATGTGACGTATTTCGTCAACAGCGGGAGCGAAGCCATCGAACTCGCCATCAACATGGCTCGCGCTTACACCGGAAACACGGATGTCATCGCCCTGAGAAACGCCTATCACGGAATGTCCTCGACCTCAGCAGCCCTTACTTCGCACCATACTTGGAAGCGCGATATCCCGCTCGGAGCCCGAATTCACCACGCAATCTGCCCCGATCCCTATCGGAATCCGTTCGAAGGCACGCCCGAAGAGATCGCCAGCAAAAGCGCCGCCGACATTGGCGACCTGATTCGTTTTTCGACCCCCGGTCAAGTTGCAGCGTTTATCGCTGAACCGATCCAGGGAGTCGGGGGAGTCACGTACGGCGCCTCGAACTATCTATCGGAGACGTATGAAATTATCCGGGAGCACGGCGGGCTCTGCATCGCCGATGAAGTCCAGACCGGTTTCGGTCGCACCGGTACCCACTACTGGGGCTTCGAACACTCTGGTGTCATTCCGGATATGGTGGTGCTCGCAAAAGGAATTGGAAACGGAATTCCTCTCGCCGCGGTCACGACCCGCCGAGAAATTGCCGATGCCTACACGTCGCGCCTCCACTTCAATACCTACGGTGGAAACGCGGTCAGCATGGCAGCGGGTCTTGCCGTTCTTGAAGTCATCGAAGAAGACGGCCTCCAGGAAAATTGTCGCGTCGTAGGCGCCCGCCTGAAAGCGGGTCTCGAAGGCCTCATGGCGCGTCACGAAATCATCGGTGACGTTCGGGGTATGGGACTCATGTTGGGTCTGGAACTCGTCATGGACCGCGCCTCCAAAGAGCCCAATCCGGCTGCGACGGGCATCGTACTGGAAGAACTGAGAGAAAAGGGCGTATTGATTGGAAAGGGCGGAATTTATGGAAACGTACTGCGCATCAAGCCGCCCATGTGTATCACAGCAGAAGACGCAGACTATACGGTCAGCGCTTTGGATGAGGCGTTGACGGCTGCAGTGGCGTCTCTAGCGGGTAATTAGGAGAGGGTCGCGATGAATTATGACAAAATCATAACGGGTGGAAGTGTCGTAACGCCGGGTGGCGTACTTGACGCGGATATAGCCATCTCTGGGGAGAAGATCGCGGCCATCGGGACCGGTCTGGCCTCCAGTTCAAATGGCGCACAGATCATTGATGCCGCTGGACACTATGTGATTCCTGGCGTCCTGGACGTCCACGTTCACCTGGCCCTCCCATTTTGCGGCACAACCTCAGCAGACGACTACTATACGGGCACCCGCGCCGGAGCCCGCGGCGGCGTCACCACGCTGATCGATTTTGCGATTCCTTATGAGGGCGACTCGCTCAATGACGCAGCCGACAAGTGGCACCAGAAAGCAGAAGGCAAGGCCCTCATCGACTACACGTTCCATATCTGCATTACGCGCTGGGATGAACACAAGGACCAGATCGAGGGAATGGTCAAGCGGGGATTCTCCACCTTTAAGGAGTTCATGATCTACGAGTCGGAAGGCTGGCAGTCAGATGATCGCGCAATGTTTGGAACACTTGAGAAGATGAAAGAGCTCGGCACCATGCTTCTGGTGCACGCAGAATCTTCGCGCGTTCTGGACGAGCTCATTGAGCGGCATCACACGCCCGAGTTGATGGCCAAATACGGTGCACAGCTCCATCACATGTCGAGACCTAACTTCGTCGAGGCCGAAGCCATCCAGCGTGCCATCATGTGGAGCGAAATGACCGGCGGGCAGCTTTACATCGTCCACATGTCCACGTCTGAGGGTGCAGATATCGTGCGTCGCGCACAGTCACGCGGCGTTCCCGTTCTGGCGGAAACGTGTGTCCAGTACCTCGTCCTGGAGGATTCTGTCTTCGCCAGAGAAGATGGGCACCTTTTTGCCTGCTGTCCACAGATCAAAAAGCCGAAAGACATTGAGCGTCTGTGGAAGGGAATGAAGGACGGCGAAGTCTCTGTGGTCTCCACCGATACCTGCACTTTTTCTCGGGAGCAGAAAGCGATGTGGGAGGGTGACTTTACCAAGATTCCCATGGGTCTTCCGGGACTCGAAACGCTGTTGCCGCTCGTCTACACGCATGGCGTCCGCGCCGGTCGAATCTCGATCGAAGAGATGTGCCGCAAGCTTTCTACCAATCCTGCGCGCATCATGGGTCTGGCGCCGCGCAAGGGTGCCATTCAGGTCGGTGCCGACGCCGATATGGCGATTATCCATCCGACCAACGAGATCAGAGTTGATCCAGGTACGATGGAGACCAATGCCGACTGGTCGCCTTACGAAGGCTGGTCCCTTGCGGGATTTTCCAGAACCACATTGTCTCGTGGCGATGTAATCGTCGACAATTACAAGGTTGTGGGAGAGGCTGGCCGGGGGAAATGGCTTTCGCGGAAAACTGCCGGATTGGCGGCTGAAAATTCCGCACATCAACATTCAGAACTTGAATCTGCAGAGATAGCATAATGAGCGAAATACTAACGACTTCCTTGCTACCGAATTTTATCGGCGGTGAGCGGGTTCAGAGCCCAACCTCCAGAACACTACCCGTTTTGGAACCGAATACGGGAGAACTTATTGCGGAAGTACCTCTTTCTGGAGCCTCCGAGCTCGATGCAGCGGTCGACGCGGCGAGCAAAGCACAGGTCGAATGGGCGAAGATGCCCACGAAAGATCGCGTGCAGATCCTCTACCAGATGAAAACCTTGGTAGAAGCCGAAAAGGATCATCTGGCCGAAGTGGTGACCAAAGAAAACGGCAAGACCCACGCGGAGTCGCTCGGAAGCGTGATGAGGGCGGTGGAGTGCTTGGAATTCGCCGTCAGCCTCCCACAGATTGCGACCGGAGAAATTATGGAAGTGAGTCAGGGAGTAGAATGTCGAACCGTGCGCGTGCCCGTCGGGGTAACGGCTGCGATCACCCCCTTCAATTTCCCCTTCATGGTGCCGCTCTGGATGATTCCGATGTCACTTGGACTCGGGAATGCCGTTATTCTGAAGCCCTCAGAGCAGACGCCATTGAGTGCACTCGAAATCGCGCGACTGCTGGAGGAATCAGGCTTGCCGGCAGGGCTGTTTTCCGTCGTCAACGGCGATCGGGAAATCGTTGAGGCGATGTGTGATCATCCCGGAATCTCCGCAATCGGATTTGTTGGCTCGACGCGGGTAGCCCGCATTGTCTACGAGCGCAGCACAGCAACGGGCAAGAGAGTACGCGCGCTTGGTGGCGCGAAAAATCATCTCGTCGTCGTCCCGGACGCCGATCCCGAAATGACGGCCACCAACGTGGTTGCCTCCGTTGCCGGGTGCGCCGGCCAGCGGTGCATGGCAGCCAGCGTCCTTCTGGCTGTTGGGGATTGCGACCACATCTTGGATTTGATCAAACAGAAGATGGAGGCAATAGTTGTCGGGCGCGACATGGGAGCCATCATCAGCGAAGCTGCCCACAACCGTATATCTGGATACCTGGAGCGTGCGGAAGAAGGCGGAGCGGTGCTGACTCTCGACGGAAGAAAAGCATCCCTGGAGCATGCCCCGGCCGGTGGTCATTATATGGGTGCCAGCATCATCGACCACGCCTCTCCCGATCACGAAGCTTCGTGCGAGGAGATCTTCGGCCCGACGTTGACAGTAATTCGATGCAAGACATTGGACGAAGCCCTCGAGATTGAAAATGCGAATCCATACGGCAACGCTGCTGCTGTTTACACGTCCTCTGGCGGAACGGCGCAGTATTTCTCCGACCGCGCAAGCGCAGGGATGATCGGTGTCAATATCGGTGTCCCTGTCCCACGCGAGCCGTTCGCTTTTGGTGGATGGAATGACAGCGCTTTTGGTGGAGGTGACATTACGGGTCCAACCGCGATTGATTTCTGGACGAAAACTAAAAAAATCACGACCAAATGGTCGGACGGGCACCGCAGCAACTGGATGAGCTGACCTTTGGCTTCTCGCCATGCTTGAACCAAGCCTATGATTGACAAGACACACTTATCTGCCGAACTGCTGGCCGAAAACTTCGCAGACCTTCATCCCGCGTTTTCGCGGGACGAGGCGGTGACGGATGCCTCCCGATGTCTTTTCTGTTATGATGCTCCCTGTACCCGTGCCTGTCCGACGGGTATTGACGTTCCGCGGTTTATCCGCCAGATATTGCACGACAATCCTGCAGGCGCGGCCGAAACCATTCTCGATGAGAATATTTTCGGCGGATCCTGCGCCCGCGCGTGTCCAACCGAAGTCCTGTGTGAAGGTGCGTGCGTGGACCAGACGCTCCTGAAAAGCCCCGTCCAGATTGGACGCCTACAGCGCTACGGCACCGACTTCGCCGCCGAGCACGGACTGCGATTTTTCGAGCCAGGCGCCGACACCGGAAAATCTGTCGCCGTCATAGGATCAGGCCCGGCCGGACTCTCGTGCGCCAACTCCCTTCGAAGGCTCGGCCATGCAGTGACCGTCTTCGAGGCTCGTGATATTCTTGGCGGTCTGAATACACTGGGGATCTCGGCCTACAAGATCACGACCGAGTTTTCGCTGAGCGAAATTCAGCCCATTCTGGATATGGGTGTAGAGGTACGTCTTGGCCAGCGGATCGACGAAGAGGGGCTTTCGAGGCTACGAAGTGAGTATGAGGCTGTGTTTCTGGCTGTCGGACTCGGAGCCACCGCTCGTCTCGGCATTCCAGGAGAGGACATCGAGGGCGTCGTCGAGTCACTGGATTTCATTTTTCAGTCTCACACGGGCCCACTCAGTGAATGCCGGGTCGGCCAGAATGTGGTCGTGCTCGGCGCTGGCAATACGGCCATAGATGTGGCTACTCAGGCCGCTCGACTGGGAGCGAAAAAAGTCACCATCGCCTATCGCCGGACCGACAAGGAAATGTCTGCCTTTGCCTACGAGTACGATCTCGCCAAGGCTGATGGAGTGGAGTTTCGTTGGCTGGTTCAGCCGGTCGAATTCATCGAAGAAAATGGAGCGCTCACCGGGGTGAAAATGAGCCGGGTTCGCGCGGTTGGCGAGGGGAGAAGCGCCCGGCTCGAGCAGGTGGAGCGATCAGAATTCATTATTCCATGCGACATGGCCATCAAGGCGTTGGGACAGACGCCCGTGCTCGACTTTACGCGCGGCATCGAAGGCATGCGATCCGAAGATGGTCAGTTGATCATGGATCCGGATACTCGTGAATCAGGGATTGCGGGCCTGTTTCTGGGCGGTGACTGCACGCACAAGGGAGCTGAAATTGTGGATGCGGTTCAGGATGGTAAAGTGGCAGCGAGCGGAATTGACACCTTTCTGAGGAAAGACTCATGACCAACAACACAAAAAAGCCCAATCTGAAGTCGAATCTGGCCGGTATCCGAAGTCCGAATCCGTTCTGGCTGGCTAGCGCTCCACCGACAAATTCTGCTTATCAAGTCTCCCGTGCTTTTGAAGCGGGTTGGGGCGGGGCCGTCTGGAAAACGCTCGGACATGAGCCGATCGTGAACGTTTCCTCCCGATATGGAGGTCTCAACTATGATGGCCGTAAGTTGATGGGGCTCAATAACATAGAACTTATTACAGACCGCACACTGGAGACCAATCTCAAGGAAATCAGGCAGGTTAAGCGCGATTTCCCTGATCACGCGGTCATCGTCTCGCTCATGGTTGAATCCACGCGGGAAGCCTGGCATGATATCGTAAAGCGCACAGAAGACACGGGTTGCGACGGTCTGGAACTGAATTTCGGATGTCCCCACGGGATGAGCGAGCGCGGAATGGGTGCGGCCGTCGGTCAGGTCCCCGAATACACCGAAATGGTCACCGCGTGGGTAAAAGAGGTCGCTCAGACGCCCGTTCTTGTAAAGCTTACGCCCAATGTCACCGACATTACGCACATGGGGCGGGCCGCCGTGGCTGGCGGAGCAGACGGCGTTTCGCTGATCAACACTATCAACTCGATCATCGGTGTGGACCTGGATACCCTGAGTCCACTTCCCAGCGTGGCGGGAAAAGGATCACATGGAGGATATTGCGGACCTGCAGTGAAGCCGATTGCGCTGAATATGGTCCAGAAGCTGGCCTCCGATCCAGGATTTGGGATTCCGATCTCCGGAATTGGTGGTATTCAGGCCTGGCAGGACACGATTGAATTTATGCTTCTCGGTGCAGGAAACGTGCAGGTCTGCACGGCGGTGATGCACTACGGATTCCGAATCGTGGAACACCTGATATCGGGCCTCGAGAATTGGATGATGGGCAAGAATTTCTGCCAACTGGATGACTTTATCGGGCACACCGTTTCTTCGGTAGGGGACTGGAATGAGCTAGACCTGAGCTACAAAGTTGTCGCCGAAATCGATCAGTCGAAATGCATCCACTGCGGTCTCTGCTTTATCGCGTGCGAAGACGGGGCTCATCAGTCGATATCCCAGACCAGGATTGCTGAGGATGATTATCCCTCGATCGGTTCTGCCGCTGCTGTCACCCTGAGCGCGGGGAAAACGTTTATCGCCGGCGCCGGGGACGGATATCTCAACAAATACGAGATCAAAGAAGACACATGCGTCGGTTGCAATCTCTGCTCACTGGTCTGCCCTGCTGATGGGTGCATCACGATGGTCGAAAGAGAATCATCCATCCCTTCGATGAACTGGAGCCAGTATCAAGATCGGTTGGCAAAAGGCGAGATGGAGCCGATCCCACCGCCCGAGCATCTGTAGCGGTTCTGGCTGCCCATCGCGCCGTTCCCGGCTCACTGTGAGCCGTTCACTGATTAAAAGCGGATCGTGAATACGGTTCGTATCTACATTCGGCGCTGCTCAAATCATAGCAACCCAGCGCAAATAATGAAACAGACGTTACCGCTTCTTCTGGTCGGACTTTTAGGACTGTTCGGACCCGCCGCAACCGCACAGACGGTCTCCTCCCTTCCTCTTCCTGGAAGACAATCGTATGATTGTGTGGGTCGATGTGTTCGGAGTGGAGGACGAAGAAGAGGACTCTGATTGGTACGTCAACAAGCGAGGCCAGCTCATTATGGGTGATTCAGAAGGTTATTCGTCGGACGACACAATCTGGATGAGGGACGGGAGGCGGATATCCGCGTATAAAAAGAAGCGCGGTCGGTTGAAGAAAACGGACGAGATCTACCTCAAGCGTGTACGCCGGCGATAGACTTATCATTCATTGAGGTTTCGGGGGCTCGATCGTAGGTTTGGACGCCACACAATCCACTTGATCAATGCCCAGATCCATTCTGCTGGTTTTCCTTTTCCTGTTACCCATCGCGTCGGGATGCCAATCCGATACCGCCCAACCTGAGGTAGAGGCCTCGGGAGATGCGGGAGACGCACCGATGGATGTAGATGTCGTCCACCCAGACAGCATTCCCCCAGCTCCGGTAATATCCGCGCAGGAGGCTCTATTGGATTTTGAGGTGGAGGATGGATTCGAAGTCCAACTGGTAGCCAGTGAGCCTCAGATCGTCGATCCAGTCGCCATGGTTTTTGACGAAGACGGAGCCATGTGGGTCGTGGAAATGCGGGACTACATGTGGACGACCGAAGGAGACAAGACCGGCGAGCCCGCGGGCCGTATCGTCGTGTTAACCGATGAGGACGATGACGGTCACTACGAATCTTCCCATGTGTTTCTGGACCACATTTACCTCCCGCGAGCCATCTCCATCTACAATGGTGGGGTCCTGGTTGCCATTCCACCAAACCTGTTTTTCGTCGAGCGCAATGGCTACGAAGCGGGGGAGATGACCGTTGTCGACTCCGTTTACGCAGTCGGCGGAAATCCCGAACACCAACCCAATGGACTCCTGGTGTCGATGGATAACTGGATCTACAACGCTAAATCTGATCAGCGTTATCGCTACCGAAATGGTGAGTGGCATAAGGAGCTCACCCAGTATCGGGGTCAGTGGGGCATCACCCAGGACGATTGGGGGCGCCTTTTTTACAACAACAACAGCCAGACCCTGCTCGGCGACGACACTCCACCCAATGTTGTCGCGATGAATCCGCATCATGAGGTCGGGGATCGAAGGGTCTATGGCCCCAGCCGAGCGTCCAATCGAACCTATCCGAGGCGGGTTACGCCAGGCGCCAACCGGGCGTATCGCCCGGCGACACTGGACGACTCGGGCCGGCTGGTGAACGTTACTTCAGCGACGGGGCCTGTGATTTACCGGGGAGATAATTTCCCGGAAGCCTATCGGGGAAACGCGTTCGTCCAGGAAACGGTAGCGAATCTTATAAAACGAGTAGTGGTGTCGGACGAGGAAGGAGTGGTTCGAGGAGCCGAACCATATGAAAATAGGGAGTTTTTGACAGCGACCGACGAGCGATTCAGACCGGTCAACGGATATACTGCTCCGGATGGCAGCCTTTATATACTGGACATGTATCGAGGTGTGGTCCAGCATTCCACCTATCTGACCGACTACCTCAAGACTCAGATTGAAAGTCGTGGTCTCGCCACGCCCCTGGGCCTGGGACGCATATACCGGATTAAATGGAAGGCCACATCCCTCGGTGAACAACCCTCGCTCAGCGGGGCGAGCAACACAGATCTTGTTCGCCACCTCACGCATCCAAACGGGTGGTGGCGTGACACGGCGCAGCGCCTGTTGATTGAACGCGGCGCCACGGAAATGCAGACCGCTCTGGAAGTATTGGCCACCGGCGCGAGCGATCCGCGCACGAGGATTCACGCACTCTACGCGCTCGAGGGTTTGGATCGGCTTTCGATCTCAACGCTCGAACTGGCATCCCGAAGCGATCATCCCAAAGTACGAGGAGCCGTAGTAACCCTTGCAGCACAGACACATACCGCGCGAGGAATGAACCTGCTGCGTTCCATGAGTCGCACTTCTTCCGCGGAAGACGCCGCCTACATCGCCTCCGCCATAGCTGTCTACTACAGCAGTGATCGAAGTGAAGCTTGGGGCCTGCAGGTAGCGCTGGCGAATCGGCACGCCGATTCGCCACGAGTCATCGATGCGATTCTCGGAACACTCGAAGACAAGGAGGATGACTTTCTTACGTTCGCCCGCGCCGCAGGCACTTCTTCGGATCGCTTCCTCGCTACAACCAAACAAGCGGCCGGTATGGCCCTCGTACAGGCTATGGATGGAGTTCGCCTCCTACCGGCCGAATTCATACCGTCCTTCGAACGAGGTCGCGAGGTGTATACAACGTTTTGCGGAACCTGCCATGGAAGGGACGGCAGCGGGATGACAGCAACTGCCCCGCCCATGATCAGATCGCAATGGGTTCTTCAAGACGCTAATCGACTGATTCGTCTGGTTATGGATGGAATCGAAGGTCCCGTCGAGGTAGATGGGAAAACGTACGCCGCACCCGACGTCATCGATCATATGCCGGGAGTGCGCGACTCGCCGTACTCTAATCAGGATATTGCAGACGCGCTGACCTTCGCTCGAAATGAGTGGGGCAATCAGGCTGGGGCGGTCACCTCGAGTCAGGTTGCCGCCATACGAAACGAGGGCGCCGTAGAGGCCTATTCAGCCGATGCACTTCGGGCGACCGTGACGGATTGGACTCCTCTGGTTCGGCCAAATTCCCTGGAAGGATGGACGTTGATAAATGGATCCGCCAGCTACAGTGTCGAGCATGGAGAGATAACAGGTATGACGGTGATGGATTCACCTAATTCCTTCCTCGCGACAGACCGTACGTACACCGATTTCATCCTGGAACTCGAATTCAACGTCGATCCCGATCTGAATTCAGGCGTACAGATCCGCAGCAACAGCCTCCCCGACTACCGAAATGGTCGGGTTCACGGCTATCAGATTGAGATCGATCCATCGGACCGAGCGTGGACTGCCGGTCTTTATGACGAGAGTCGGCGAGGGTGGCTGTTCAATCTGACCAGGAGTCCAAGGGCGAGGGCTGCGTTCAAACAGAATGAGTGGAATCATTTTCGGATCGAAGCACGTGGCGATCATATTCGAACATGGCTCAACGGCGTGCTCGCGACAGATATACTCGATTCCATGACCTCCGAAGGGTTTATTGCCCTACAGGTTCACTCAATTCGTGATGCGAGTCTTGTTGGAAAAATGGTGCGGTGGAGAAATATCAATATTCGAGAGCTCGATTAATTGTCGCCTGACTGCTTCAGCAGTGGAGATTGATCAGGCGTTCAGATGGCTCTCCTGAGACGCGGTGCAGCGTTCAAGCCGAAGCCGCGCCCTTTGAAGGTGATTTACTGGCCACCGCTTTTTTTGAAGCAGCACCCTTTACACCGCGACTTCCTCGATCGCTCGCTCTCGATGTAGACAGGCTGTCGAACGTAACCCTCAAGAGGGAACCCTCGCCCTGCGTGCTCCGCACTTTTATCGTTCCATCCATTTGTTTGACAAGGCGGGCTGTGATGGCCAATCCCAAACCGGACCCCTGATGCGGGCGATGATCCAGACCCTCTTGCTCTTGTCTGAACTCGTCGAAGATAAATGGGAGAAAATCTTCGGATATCCCGACTCCAGAATCCTCCACTTCGATGATCGCTTTTCCTTTTTTTGCCCTGACCGAGACGGTCACAGTCCCCGTGTCGGTAAATTTGATTGCGTTTCCAACCAGATTGTTGATTATTGCCTCCAGAGCACTGCGGTCCAGCATGGCTGTGGTCTCAGACGGTGCCCGAACAATCAATTCCAGATCTTTCTTATCGGCGAGAGGAAGGAGGGTCTTCACGGTCTCATTAACCACCTCGGATATGTCCAGCTTCTGCGAGTAAAAGGACTCTTTGTTGGCCTCCAGCTTGGATAGGTCCAGAACCGAATTGATGGTCAGCAAAAGTCGTTGGGCCGCCTCCTGTATCAACCCTGTAAATTCACGTTTTTCAGATGGGAGCTCCTCGTGGAGTATCTGAGCGATTCCGATGATACCAGACAATGGAGTACGAATTTCGTGGCTCATGTTGGTCAGAAACGCGGTTTTAAGCCGTGCCATTTCCTCGGCTCGATCCCGCTCGGCAACCAACTCCGTTTCGTGTCGGATCTGGTCAAGTTTGTGGCGATGTTGTCTCAACGCGATAGACAGAAGGTCTGCGACTTCCTGAATGGTGGTAAGATCGTCCTCACTTAGCTCCAAAGCGGACTCACGGCCAACATTCAAAGCGCCAGCTACCCTTTCGCCGGCAGTCAACGTCACCTGGTAATAGCGTCTGATTCCCGAGCTCATCCATACGTCTTCGATTGGAGATCTGTCTGTTTGCTTGCTCAAATCTGAAATGGAAAACATTCCCTTGTCGAAGGATCGGAACATCGAAATTGGAGCGGTGGATCCAGATCCCGGGTTGTCCCCGTCCAAACCCAGCTCGTAAAGTATGGTGGCCTGCTCTCCATTTTCATCGATCTGGACGACAGATACCCTATCCACGTCGAGGAGTGTTTCGATCTGTTCGATGGCACACTGGGCTATCTGCTCGATCGGTAGTTCGTCCACGATGGCACGTTCTATCACATTCAGCGAACTCAATCTATCTGCGTAACGCTTCAGAATTCGCTGTGCGATCGTTTTTTGTTCTACCTCGACTTCGAGCGCTCCTTTCTGCCTTTCCAGGTCTTTGAACGTCGACTTCATCGTTTTTTCCAGCACATCTTTGTAGCGTTGCTCACTCTGCTTTAGCGTCTCTTCCGCCTTCTTGTGCAGGAAGACTTCGTCTTCCAACGATCCCTTTTTAAGGGCCATGGCGAACTGATCCTCGCGCATCTTTTCGGATGTCTGTTCGACCGTTTTGACACCCTTAATCGAAGCGAGAAGGGCTGCGGCGATAAGAAAAAGAATGAAGCCCATCGTCGAGAAGTATTGCTTGTCGAGCCGGATTCCTTCTTGTATACCAGTTGGCGAAATCCCGATGTATACAGTGCCTTTGGAAGGGTCATCATCGTCGATCTGATGCGATGTTTTGACAACCAAGGCCTCGCCGGCTTTCGGTTCATACGTGTCGAAACTATAATATCCGAGCCTTCTCGCACCGGCTTCATTGAGAGCGCTCAGGACCCGCCCTTCCTCGTCCGTGATGAGGAGATAGGCCAGGTCATCGATCATTTTGGCTGCGGAGATCGTATTCGCCAGGCTCGTCGAATCCATCTGGGCGTCTAGAAGTGCGCTACTCAGGACGAACACCAGGCTCTCTGCTCTGCGCTCAATGACCTCTACTTTGCTGGAAACCAGGTGGCCAGGCGAAGCGAATATCATTACGTAAGACGTAGCAACAAGCACGAGTGCTATCGCTACCATCGCCCACGAGTTTCTGTAGATAGTCGGTTTATAACGCATTATCTGGTTTTCACCATTTCCTTGATTCGCCACGTCTGGTATCGGTTAACAATCTAGTCTCGTAAAGTCTCACCACCGTTTTTATTGGATGTATATTTGGTCGAAACGGAGGCAGATTTGTGACTAAAAAGCTCTGGCGTATAAAAAGTCTTGACAACGAAGGACTCGTTGATGAACTGCAGGGCGTTCTGAACGATTTGCCAAAACCGCTGGCGCGGGCGCTCATCTTGCGTGGAATCGACTCCTTTGAAGCTGCCAGGGTGTTTTTCCGGTCTGGGACAGACCAGCTACACGATCCCTATATGATGGCGGATATGGAGCCTGCCGTCGATCGAATCGTGCGTGCCATCAAAGATGGCGAGAGGATCCTCGTTTACGGTGATTATGATGTTGATGGCACAACGTCTACCGCACTATTAACTCATTATCTCGAAGGACAAGGCGCGAATGTGTGTTTCTTCGTCCCAAATCGATTCAAGCACGGATACGGACTGAGTAGGGAGGGTCTTGCAGTCGCTAAAACCGAAGGAGCCACCGTTGTAGTCGCCCTCGACTGCGGAGTCACCGCCATTGACGAGTCCAAATATGCCGGATCACTGGGCATTGACCTGGTAATTTGTGACCATCATAGGCCGCAGAAGTCACTACCCGATGTGGTAGCGGTTCTGGATTCCAAGCGTTCCGATTGCTGTTACCCCTTCAAGGAATTGTGCGGATGTGGCGTAACCATGAAACTGGCCCAGGCGATCCACCAACGACTTGGTCACGATCCTGAAGAGTTGTACGAATATCTGGACCTTGTCGCAATAGCTACCGCCAGCGACATGGTTTCGCTCACGGGTGAGAATCGAATTCTACTGAGGGCGGGCCTTCAGTTGTTGCGCGAAAATCCTCGGATTGGCCTGAAAATGTTGGCGGAACAGGCAGGCGTGAGGATGAGCGAGTGCTCTCCGAGATCCATTTCGTTCGCCCTCGGTCCCAGAATCAATGCGGCAGGAAGATTGGGTGATGCGGGGCGCGCCGTGACCTTGATGCTGGCTAATGACGAACTGGAGGCAGTTGCGCGAGCGCGGCAGCTCGAACGCCTGAACGACGAGCGGCGCGCCCTCGACCGTGCAACCCAGGAGGAAGCATTTTTAATGGCTGACAGGCTCCTTTCTGGGCCGCAACGACATACCGTCGTACTGTACCACCCCACCTGGCACCTGGGCGTTATCGGGATTGTTGCCAGCCGCCTCGTAGAGCGGCATTTTCGTCCGGCCATTATGTTGACCAAAAGTGGAGATGTGGTCAAGGGTAGTGCGCGGTCAATCAACGGAATCAATATCTATCAGGCGCTGGAAAGCTGCGCAGATCTGCTCATCGAATTCGGAGGACATAACTTTGCCGCCGGACTCTCACTCCGGCCCGAAGACGTGGAGGCCTTTTCAATCAAATTCGACGAAGCAGTGGCCGCTTCGGTAACCCCGGATATTCTCGAGCCCGTGGTCGAAGTCGACGCAGAAATGAATCTCGAGGATCTGGATAAACGATTCTGGGCCGTCCTGAAGCAATTTGAGCCCTTCGGAGTGGATAACGAGGCTCCGATTTTCATGTCTACAAATCTTGAAGTGATCGGGCCGGTTACAACCGTCGGAAAAGATCGAAACCACCTGAAGTTTGCGGTCAGATCTGTTTCCGGTTCTCACCCTGTCCGAAACGTAATAGGATTTGGAATGGGCAAACATCTGGAGATTGTCGCGGATAGCCAGGAGACAGGCACACCGCTTGATCTATTATATTCGATCGAGGAAAATACCTGGAATGGTCGAACGAGCCTGCAACTCCAGGCAAAGGATGTTCGATCATCAATAATGACTTCCGGATGACCTCGATATAGATATCCCGGGTGAGAATATCCCGGTTGCTTGGAGTTTTAATCCTGTCCATATTGACCTTCCTGCTCGCGGACGTGATTCTGCGGATCGCACCAGGCGGATACACGCATATGATTGATTTCTTGTCCCAACCCTGGCCCTGGTATGTTGCCGGTCCGCTGATTGGTCTCATCGTCCCGATGCTGCTTCTCCTCGGTGGAAAACAGTTTGGTGTTTCGGCCAATCTGCGCCACCTGTGTGCAGTACTGGATACAAAGGTCGAGTTCTTCCAATACGACTGGAAGTCAGGCACGTGGAATCTCGTCCTGATCATGGGTGTACTGATCGGGGGATGGATCAGCATGGGATTCCTGGAAAACCCCGATCCGATTGCCATATCCGAAGCCACCCGGTCAGACCTGGCCCTGCTTGGAGTCACCGAATTCAGAGGACTTGTCCCCTCCCAGTATTTCTCCTGGGAAGGACTATTGAGCGGCCCGGGAATCGTTCTGATGGTCCTTGGTGGATTTCTTGTCGGCTTCGGCGCGCGGTGGGCAGGGGGGTGCACATCCGGACACGCAATAAGTGGCCTGGCTGACCTGCAGCTCCCGTCACTCGTCGCCGTGCTCGGCTTTTTTGCAGGAGGCTTGATAGCCACCTTCGTGATCCTTCCACTCGTACTGTAGGAGCAACCATGTCAACATCCAAAATGGGCGCATCGCGGCTAATCCCCTACCTACTGATCGGGATCTACCTGGGAATCGTATTCACGAAATCGGAGGTTATCTCCTGGTACCGCATACAGGAAATGTTTCGATTCCAGGCGTTTCACATGTATGGAATTATCGGCAGTGCCGTGGTGGTGGCAGCGATCTCCATTCAGATCATCAAGAAATGGAGGGTACGGGCACTTGGCGGGTCTGAAATCGTTATACCACCCAAGGAGATGGGCTCTGGAACGCGTTACTGGGCAGGAGGTACGGTTTTTGGTCTCGGATGGGCATTTGCAGGAGCGTGCCCGGGACCCCTGTTCGCGTTAGTAGGCAACGGCGTCACGGTGATGCTGGTGACCATCGTCGCCGCTGTGGCCGGCACATTTGCGTATGGCGTTGTAAGACCCCGTCTGCCCCACTGACCGAAATACTGCCAGAATTATTAGTAAGTAAACAGGCGCACTGAAAATGCTCTTCCGACAGATCTGGGATAAAAAGCTCGCCCAATATGCCTACCTGATTGGTTGCCAGGCCACCGGCGAAGCGATCATCATAGATCCCGAAAGAGATATCGATAGATACGTTGAGATTGCGAATCAGGAAGGCTTGAAAATAGTCGCCTCGGCCGACACGCACATTCACGCGGACTACCTCACTGGATTACGAGAGTTCGCCGAGTCGGGTGTACATGCTTACGCGTCCGACGAAGGCGATGCCGACTGGAAATATGATTGGCTGATCGATTCTTCCTACTCGTACACGCTGTTGACCCATGGAGACTCTTTCAATGTCGGCAACATCAAGTTCACGACGATTCATTCTCCGGGTCACACCCCCGAACATATTTCCTTCCTGGTGACAGATCTCGGCGGTGGAGCCGATCAGCCCATGGGAATTTTGACCGGTGATTTTGTATTTGTAGGTGACCTCGGGCGTCCCGACCTGCTAGAGTCAGCCGCAGGGATCGAAGGCGCAGCCGACGAATCAGCCCGTGCGCTTTATCAATCCGTGCAGACCTTCCTGCAGTTGGATGACTTTCTTCAAGTCTGGCCGGCACATGGTGCTGGAAGTTCATGTGGCAAGGCCCTCGGTGCCATTCCCCAGTCAACCGTCGGATACGAACGAGCGTTTAACGGGGCGATCGGGTCCGCCATCCGGGGAGAGGCTGAGTTTATATCAGCCATTCTCGATGGTCAGCCGGAACCTCCCATGTATTTCGCCCGAATGAAACGCGATAACAGAAGTGGGCCACGAATACTGGGCAATCTCCCTGAACCGCGATCCCTCACCGACCAGGACCTGGCGAACCTCTCAGGAAATACTGACGTGGTTGTTCTTGACGCGCGGCTCGATCGCTCGGCCTACATGGCTTCTCACCTGCCGGACTCTCTGTACGCACCCTTCAACAAGTCCTTCAATACCACTGCCGGATCAATCGTGGAAGAGGACGTGCCCATCTATCTTATTATTGAAGAAGAGCATGTGGCAGAGGCGGTCCGAGACCTGATTCGCATCGGACTCGACACCATTGAGGGCTTTGCAACGCCTGACGGGTTGAAATCATATGCATCCACTGGGGCCGAAATGGCTGCTATTCGGGAAATCAGCTTCGAGCAGGTCGATGAAGTTATCGAGACTCAAAGCGATGTCGTGGTACTCGACGTTCGAAACCAGGCCGAGCATCAAGCGGCGCACATATCAAACTCGATAAATATCGCACACACCCGCCTCCATGTTCGTCAGGATGAAATTCCCCCAGGAACGAAGCTCATCCACTGTGCTGGCGGTGGCCGCGCAGCAATTGCGAGCTCTCTACTTGCCAGACTGGGGCACGACGTGATTTTCGTCAGTGGCTCATTTGCTTCTTGGGCTGCCCATTCCGATCACGTTGTTGTAAAGGCGCAATTGATCGATTCCTGAGTATCGAAATCCTCGCGATCTGTAGCTGAAGAGGACAGGATCGGGCTGGCGGTACCCGAATGACTATCTTTTGGCCCCCAATGCGGGCTTTTTACCTCCAATGCAGGCTTTTGAAGTCCAAAACAGATATTTCGCGTTCGATGATCATTGACCACCTTGATAAACCGTCGGCTTTAAGCTGGATCCGCGGATACAATCGGAGCCAGTTTTCGAGTGATCTGATTGCAGGCCTGACCGTCGGAGTGGTTCTCATCCCACAGAGTATTGCGTACGCCATACTGGCCGGTGCCCCTCCGATCCACGGACTCTATGCATCGCTCATGCCGCTGCTGGTCTATGCGATCCTCGGTACTTCCCGACAACTTTCGGTAGGCATCACCGCCATCGACGGTCTGCTGGTCGCCGCCGGGTTGGCCGCGCTTGCCCCTGCTTCCTCCGATGCCTACATGGTTCACATCTTCACGCTGGCGATGATGGTCGGCGTGATCCAGCTGGTCATGGGCTTTCTGCGATTCGGCTTTGTGGTGAATCTACTTTCACGACCTCTGATCGCCGGATTCATGGCTGCAGCGGCCTTGATCATCGGTTTCAGTCAGCTGGGCACTCTGTTGGGAATATCGACCGCGCAGAGCTTGAACGCCGTTTCGCAGGTGATGTTGGTTGTGGAACGGATTGGCGAGCTGCACCCTGCCTCCGTTGCGATCTCGGTTTCAGGGATTCTAATTTTACTCGTGGGACGAAAAGTTGCCAAGAAATTTCCTTCGGCGCTCGTGGCTGTGGTTTTGACTGCACTGGCCGTGTTCTTTATGGATTTAGAGTCGGGTGGCGTGGCCATTGTCGGGAGTATATCCGGTGGTCTTCCATCATTTAAGCTTCCTGAATTTGGACTCGAGTCCATACAAGCCCTTTTTCCGACAGCGATTATGCTTGCGCTGGTCCAGTTCATGAACGTCATCTCTCTCGGTAAGGTATTCGCCGCGCGAAGTGGCGATCAGGTCAGGCCCAATGCGGAACTACTGGCACTGGGATCCATGAATGTCTCCAGCTCCGTGATGGGTGGATTGCCCGTGTCGGGAAGTTTTTCCCGCACTGCTGTGAATGTCGATGCCGGAGCCACATCTCCCATGTCGAGCGCCATCGCAGCGGTCTTCGTCGGCCTCGCGCTGCTGTTTTTCACGCCCATTTTCTATTTCCTCCCGATTCCCGTGTTCGCATCGATCATTGTCGTCTCAGCCCTGGGCCTGATAGACATCTCAGAGATTCGGTTTCTCTGGAAGACGAAGGCGAGAGATGGGTTTATCGCGTCATTTACCTTTCTGGCCACGCTGCTGTTCGGTATCCACCAGGGAATATTGACAGGCGTTGCGCTGTCGGTCATCGCCGTGCTCTATAGAATCAGTCGTCCGAATGTCGCAATATTGGGTCATTTGGACGGAACTCGCACCTTCCGCGGGATGCGAGATCATGGAGATGCCAAACAATTCGATGGGGTCCTCATCCTCCGGATCGATGCTTCGTTCTCTTTCGCGAACGCGGACCGGCTGCGCGAGGTAATCATGAAACAGGCGTCCGGACAGGACATTCGGGCT
>CALBJU010000148.1 GCA_937893205.1 uncultured Bacteroidota bacterium | reverse complement strand
CTCCTCTTCCATACCTCGGATATTTCCGTGTGGGGGCCGACGAGCCAGCCAATACGAAGTCCTGGAAGTGCGTAGGCTTTCGAGAGTCCGCCCGTAACAAAGGTCCGCTCGTACCTCCCGTAGAATGACGCCGACTCCTGTCCGTTCAGCTCGGCGCCGCGATAGACTTCGTCCGAAAAAATCCAGGCACCGGCATCACGGGCAATCTCAACAATTTCATCCATGGCCGCCGAACTCAGGATGGCACCGGTTGGGTTGTTGGGATTACAGATGGCGATCATCTTCGTTTTTGGGCCGACCAGATTTCTTAATTCGTCCAGATCGGGCTGCCAGTCCCGGTCTTCGCGAAGATGAAACGGCTTCACTTCGATTCCGAATCCTCTTGCCGCGCCCCAGAGTTGCATATAGTTTGGCAACATCAGCAAGAGCTCGTCGCCTGGATTGAGAAGTGTCCACAGAGCCACAAAATTGGCTTCAATCGAGCCACTCGTCACCATGATGTTCTCCCGGTCGGTACCGGGGTACATCCCGCTGATCGTTTCTCTCAGCTCGATCGAACCGTTGGTCTGTCCGTAGCCGAGCCTCACATTAGTGAGTTCATCAAGCTCGGCCTCGCTCAGCAATTCAGACATCGTGAATGGGTGGATTCCCGTCTCAGTAAGGTTGAATTCGACCGTATTTTCCCACAGTGATTGGGTCCGCTCGAGCTTGAAAATTTCAATATCCATGCTTCAAGAATTGGTTGTTGACGATCTGGTCATCTGATCCAGGCCGTAATTGTGTTTCTCTTTCCGATAAACTTCGTTCCTCGAGTCGCACGATAATGGCTCGCTGTAGCAGTAGCAAGCGCCTACCCGTCCGACGTATCGAACATCCAGTTTATTATCCACCAGCGATCTCCGTCGAACCAGAGTGTCAACGTATTGACCCCTCGGGTATAAGGCTCGCCCCCCTCGGTTCTTGCAGAAGCATAGCTGCTCCAAACGCTGGCCATATTGCCCGATCGCCGGATCTGGCGGTCTGTTTCCCACTCCCAAAATCCTTCGGTGCGAGGAGCATTTGCTCCGTAAAATTCAAGTAGTGTCATTGTTCGGACCACAGGATTTCCATCGGCATCCAGCCCTCCGATGCCGACCCATGCATCTGCATGATGAAGGGAGAGATCGCGCTCGACGTCAGAAGTAGAACCTGCGGGGCCCGAAATGACCTCGTAATACGCCTTCATGATGCTGGCAATGGTCTTTACGTCATCCGGATTGGCATCCTGGGCCCAGGTGGACGGCGTCAAAAAGAGAGCTGTGGCGAGTACGATCAGTACGGTCCGCTTCATTCGCTTGAAAGTAAGATTGAAAGAGATGTTGGAAGTGCCGGGTCAGCCGTCGCTGGTCTACCACCGAGGAGCGTTGCCATGATAACCAGCAATTGGGAACGGTTCAAACGAACCTCGTGGAACCACTGGCGTTGCTTGATAAGCGCCAGGACGGAGCCTGATTATCGGCTTTCTGCAAGCGCAGCCCGGCCCGGAGTTCCTATGACAGTTCTCGTAAAATCCCAATCCACCATAACCTGTCCCAGTTGCAGTGCGGTCTTCAGCGAGACCATGCCCACCAACGCGTGCACGTACTTCTGGGAATGCGCGAAATGTGGATCAATAGCCCGGCCGAAAGAAGGTGGCTGCTGCGTGTATTGCAGCTATGGTGACACTCCTTGTCCGCCAATCCAGTCGGGCGAAGGTTGGGTGTCCTGCTGCTGACCGGATAGGAGTCGGCGTAATCGAGTCAAACGAAGAGCGGTGGCATATTTTATGCCACGCTTACAGCCTCTAAGCCAGCGTGCCAATTACCAGCGCGATTGCGAAGATGATCACTGTATGTTTGAGTATGGATCGCGTATCGATAGCCATAATAGTAACCTCAGTATATAAAACTCCCGAACCTGCCTTTTGAAACCGGATGCCCGGTTTCGTTACAGGAACACGTGTTTCAGATCGATAATGTTACTTCTACGGCGCAATCATGAGAGAAAAAGTCACTTCTTCGGCAAAGATTCTCTTTTTCGATTGAGTTTTGCCCGCAGAGGTCCGAAACAACTGAGTGGAATCATCAGCTTCGGGAAACGTCCGAGTCGTCCTCGGAATCGCCCAAATTACTGTAAGCTTCCCCCTTCTTCGCCCACTTGAAAGTAGAGGTAAACCCTTACTTTTG
>CALBJU010000147.1 GCA_937893205.1 uncultured Bacteroidota bacterium | reverse complement strand
CCGATCAATATTGAGGAGGAAATGAAGTCCTCCTACATCGATTATTCGATGTCGGTAATCGTCAGTAGAGCCCTTCCTGATGTCAGAGATGGACTCAAACCCGTACACCGGCGCGTTCTATACGGAATGAACGAGCTGGGAATGGGAGCTGGAGCCACATACAAGAAAAGTGCACGCCTCGTTGGAGACGTGATGGGTAAGTATCACCCACACGGAGACTCAGCGATTTACGATACCATGGTTCGCATGGCCCAGGATTTTTCCATGCGATGCCCCCTTGTCGATGGGCAGGGAAACTTCGGCTCGGTAGATGGAGACAGTGCGGCGGCCATGCGGTATACGGAAGCCCGAATGACTCGGATTGCCGAGGAGATGCTCAGGGATCTCGGCAAGGACACGGTGGATTTCCAGGATAACTTCGACGGATCCCTGAGGGAACCCGAGGTTTTGCCTGCTGCTCTTCCTAATCTTCTCATCAACGGATCTGACGGCATTGCGGTCGGAATGGCTACCAAGATTCCACCGCACAACCCTGGGGAGGTGATCACAGCGACAGTAGCCTATATCGACAACAGTGACATCACCATCGATGAGCTCGTAGACATCATGCCCGCCCCGGATTTTCCAACCGGTGGTATCATATACGGGCACACCGAAGTACGTCAGGCTTATCACACCGGCCGCGGTCGGGTCGTGATGCGCGGCAAGTTTCACGAAGAAGAGGTTCGCCCTGGTCGACATGCCCTCATTGCGACAGAAATCCCATACCAGGTAAACAAAAGCGCGCTGATAGAAAAAATCGCGATGCTTGCGCGAGATAAAAAGATCGAAGGCATTTCCGATCTCCGTGACGAGTCCGATCGCGACGGAATGCGCATCGTTATTGAACTCAAGCGCGACGCCCTGCCTCTGGTCGTGCAAAATCAGCTCTACAAGTACACGCAATTCCAGCACACATTCGGGATGAATGTTGTTGCGCTGGTTCATGGCAGACCGAGAACTCTCAATCTGAAGGAGATGATCGGCCACTATGTCGATCACAGACATGAAGTTGTCAGGCGACGAACCGAGTTCGAGCTGCGCAAGGCCGAAGATCGGGCGCATGTGTTGGAGGGCTTGACCATAGCTCTGGATAATCTGGACGCCGTCATATCCATCATTCGCCATTCGAAGGATGCGGAGGAAGCACGGAATAACCTGATGGTTGGTGCGTTCCCGTCCAAGCTCACGAAGGCCCAGCTCGAAAAACTGGGCCTCCCAACCGATGGCAAATCTCTTTTTTCCCTCGCTGAGATTCAAGCCAAGGCGATTCTCGAACTCCGCCTGCACCGCCTGACGGGCCT
>CALBJU010000146.1 GCA_937893205.1 uncultured Bacteroidota bacterium | reverse complement strand
GTCCCCTAGAGGGGCCTCTTGCGTCGCGTAGAGATACGCTCCGGGATGTGTCATGGTTCGGTCTAATCGCGGAACAAAGTACCCTCTCGGGACCCGCGAACAGTGAATGTTCGGTGACGCGCAAAAGTAGTGCGCCTCCTCTTACGCAACAAGATGAAAAGACTGAGACTTGGAGAATTGACGCTCATCAATATCTCTATGAGCCATCCGCTTTGGGCCGAATTCAGGCTTCTAAACGGCCAGATATGGCCGAGATCTATATAGCCTTTCCCCTGGAAGCAATGTGCGCGTTAAAATCTGCCTCCGGATCTGAACGACGTCTTTCAAAAAACTCCTCGATCCCAAACGCATCGCCCAGGGATGCACCACTTTTGATCTGTGATATCAGATTGGCTTCTTTCCGAAGCGAACGCTTGGCCTCCTCCATGATCGCCTTCAGATCGGATTCTTCCAGGACCAGCAAGCCATCATCGTCGCCCACTATCCACTGGCCGTCGGAAACGATAGAATCCCCAAATCCGACGGTGGCTCCCGGAACCCCAATTCCCTTCTCGCTGGGCACCAGTTTCAAAGGCCCCACCGGTACTCGGCCCCGGCAGTACACGGGTTGTCCGATCCGCCTGATTTCTTGGGTGTCCCTGACGTGGCCATCAACCACGATGGCTTCCAGTCCGTTTCGGCGCGCTTCGGTCGCGATGATATCGCCGGTAAGACCAGCCACTCCTCCGACTGCGTTTCCAATTACGAGTACCGAACCGGCTTCTGCTCGGTGCAAGGCGACGAGTATGGCGACGAGGTCATTGTTCGCCTCCACGGTGCGCGCAGGTCCAGCAATTCTCTGGCCTGGTTCTAACGGCAGAATGTTCGAACCGGGAACGCCGACCTTCGCGCCGACTCGGTACGCGGCATCAGCAGTGAGTGCGGCGCCGAAACGATCTTTGAAGGCAGTTCTGAACTCCTCACTTATCACGTGTCGATTTCCCTTTTTCGCACGATGAACAGCCCTTCGCGGCGTGAATTGACCAGAATGGTGCCGGAATCGAAATAGGGGAAGCTGCTCCAGGTCCCATCAAATCCAGCCACGTTTTTGCCGTTCGGAGTGGTATCGAAATACCCGACTTCAACCGGATTGGCTCGATCCCGAATATCAATGACCCGTAGTCCGCTCGCGTTGTTGGTCTGGTACATGAAATCGCCTTTGACGTACAAATTGTGATCCGTTGAATTCGAATCTCCGAAATATTCTGCGATCATTTCGGGTTCATCCAGATCAGTCAGATCCCAGATCATGGTTCGGGTGTTATCAGCCATCCCGTTCAATTCATCTCCTTCATCATTCTGATAAAAGTACCGGTGGTCATCGGTGAACCATCCCTGGTGTACATAGGCGGAATTGGGATACGTTCCCTGGCTGATGGCGAGTGGATTGTCCTTGTCCGAAACATCGGCGATGCTGATTGCTGATCCGTTCGACCCGACACAGATTTCTTTGTCCTGGTGCTCTCGATCCGGGCCGTGATAGGTCACACACTGCGCGTCGTGCGTGGCTCCTGAACCTTGATTGCCGTCGTCTAGGTCGTTGAAGCAACCGACAAAAGTCGGATTGAGGGGCTCGTTGATGTCGATCATATGGAGGGCCCCACCACACGTCTCGCCTCCCGAGCTGTTTCCTACGGTGTAGGCATATCCGGTATTTTCGTTTATTACAATGTTATGTGAACTCGCAATCCCCGTGTATAGAAAGTCGGGCTCGTAATCCTGAAATTCTCCCGGCCAATCCCGCAATCGGCGAAGATCGAATACCTGCATCCCGTGTTGGCCTGCACCGTCTGCGACGATGAATACGTGGTCCTTGAAGACCTTCATGTCGCGCCACGTCGATCCTGGCGAGCCTTCTGTGCGTCGTATTTCGCCCAGGACAACGGGCTGGGTTGGATTTGAAACGTCTACAAAAACAGCAGCTTCCATGTGACCCACTATTCCATATTCCTTGCCCGTCTCCTCATCAGTCCATCCCCAGATGTCGTTGAGCCGCACGCCCCGATTCATATGTAGATCTTTCAGTGGAATGAACGATACCAGGTCAACATTTTGGCAGCTGTATCCGTTGGCCAGACCATCACTACACTCGACTTCAGCCCCTGACAACATGGGCAAATCCGCTCCTGGAGGGTGATATATAGCTATTTTCTTCCACGACCCCGCTGAGTCCTTCTCGTACACCACAGTGGAGCCCAGGCCGTAATCGTGACCTGGCATCCCGACGGCCGCGACCGCCTCACCGACCATGAGGGACTGTCCAAATCCGCTCCGGCCGCCTTCGGTGTGGTTAGCAACTGATCCCAATGATTTCAAATTGCGGCTATTGTAGCGGTAGACGATTCCTTTAAATCCGTTGGCGAGCGGGGCGGAGATCCATATTTCGTCTGCGGACGAAGCTATTGAGGCTCCAAAAAATGCCGAGCCCGACTCCTCACTCCCACTCGTCAAATCTTTCTGGTGCTCCCAGGTGTCGCCCTTTTGCTTGAATACGGATACCATCCCCGCGCCGCGATTCGCGCGTGGATTTGATGCCAGCAGTTGATCCGAAAGAAAATAGAGTCCGGTGCCCAGACGATACTCGGTCTCACTGTCCGGTGAGGCAATAATACCGGCCGTGCTCCAGTCGAGAAGATTGAACAGATCCACCCGCCCGTTGCTTTCGTCAAATCCGGGCGAACCGACAGCCACGTGAGAGGCGTCTGCCGCGATAGAAGATCCGAAGAGCGCGCCAACCTCCGCAACGGGAGACATCAAAACCTTCACTTCGGTCCAGTCCATTTCCACGGAAAAAACAAACACGCTTCCTGTGCCGTCCGCAACGCCGGGTGCGCCGACGAGAATGTGATCTCCCGAAGCAGCCAGCGAAGCGGCGAACTGATCGCCCTGACCGACGTCAGCCGTAATTCGAGTCACCTGTTGCCACATTCCGGACTGGTTCCGCTCAAAAACGTAGACTGCACCCAGGCCATCAAGAGCACCCGGACTGGCTACTATCAATGCGCCCTCTGAATAGAGCATCTGTTGTCCAAAACGGTCTCCCACTTCTGCATCGAACGAACTGATGGTCTGAATTACATCCCACGATCCTCGAGCATTTTTCCTGAGAACGTGAATCATTCCGGGAGTGGAAAACCCAGAGGTCTCGCCAACCAGGATGTCTCCATCAATAGTCAGGAGCGATCTGCCGTACGCATCTCTGAGGTCGCTGTCCGAGGAGGCAGAAGCGGTCGCCACCAGAATAAATAGAAGAAGAAAGGAGGATAGTTGACGCATTGCGGTGTCGGGACCTGATGACGGATGCAGAGATCTAGGCATCATGTATCAGATCCGTCCGAACAAGTTTCGTTTCTCAAACGGATAACCGTTGGAGAGACGAGCGCTTACCCAACAGGGTAGGTGTACAGATTCTGCCACCTGTACTCGGAATGGTGTCACCCGCGGTCCGGCGGCACGGCCCCGGCCTGGAACTTTCAGTTCTGGATTCTAGGTATCAATTTCCTTTTTCTTGAGGAAAAACACCCCCTCGCGACCCGAGGTGACCACAATTA
>CALBJU010000145.1 GCA_937893205.1 uncultured Bacteroidota bacterium | reverse complement strand
TATGCCCTGTCCAATTCTGTTCGGGCCACTGCCCAGAATGATCACTTTCTTCTTATCCGAGACTTCGCTTTCAGTCTTCGATTCGTACGATGAATAGTAGTACGGAGTCAGAGCTGGAAATTCACCCGCGCAGGTGTCCACCAACTGGTATGAAGGCTTGATGCCCAACGACTTACGATAATCACGAACCGCGTCTTCCGTTTCTTTGTTTTGCACGAGATAGGCGATCTGGAAATCTGAAAAGCCGAATCGCTTTATCTGAAGCATAAAGTCATGATCAATCTGTGTCAGGACCTTGCGACGGATTTCCTCCTCGACGGTCACGATATCCTGAATCTGAAACAGAAACCAGGGATCGACCTTTGTGATGTCGGCCAATTCCTCCACGGACGCTCCCAATTTGAATGCGTTTCTGATCTGAAGTGTGCGGTCCCAGTAAGATTTTTTCAGCCGGTTGCGAATTTCAAACCGGGCAGGCTCATCCCGATCAGCACCGAGTCCGTGATACCCGTTTTCAAGGCTCTGCCACGCTTTCTGGAGGCTCTCCGGAAACGTGCGTCCGATCGCCATAACCTCACCGACAGCCTTCATCTGGGTTGTCAATTCTTCATCTACACCTTCGAACTTGTCAAAATTGAATCGTGGGATCTTGGTCACCACGTAATCAATGGCCGGCTCAAAGCACGCCGATGTTGTACCGGTCACATCGTTTTTCAGTTCGTCCAGCGTGTACCCGACAGCCAGCTTCGATGCCACCTTGGCGATTGGATATCCCGTGGCCTTCGACGCCAGCGCCGATGAGCGTGATACCCGAGGATTGATCTCAATCGCGATCATCCGGCCCGTTTTGGGTTCAACCGCGAACTGGACATTACACCCTCCTGCGAATGTGCCGATGGAACGCATCATGCGAATCGATGCATCTCGCATGAGCTGATACTGTTTATCGGTCAGAGTCTGTATCGGAGCCACGGTCACCGAATCGCCCGTGTGAACTCCCATCGGATCAACATTTTCTATCGAACAGATGATGATCACGTTGTCGGCTGAGTCTCGGAGGAGTTCAAGCTCAAATTCCTTCCAGCCGTACAAACACTCTTCCATCAGCACCTCGTGGACAGGTGACATTTCAAGCCCACGCATAACCTTTTTGTCGAATTCGTCGGCGCTCCAGACGATTCCACTTCCACTTCCCCCCAACGTGAAGGAGGGCCGGATGACCACCGGTAAACCACCGAGATCCTGTGTGATCTCTTTTGCTTCGAGAAGGCTCTTTGCAACCTTTGATCGGGCTTGATCAATCCCGATTTTCTCCATTAGATCGCGAAAAAGTTGGCGGTCTTCAGTGATATTGATGGCATCGATGTCCACCCCGATGACTTCGACGCCCATTTTTTCCCAATAACCCTGCTCATGGAGCTTGTTCGCCAGGTTGAGAGCAGTCTGACCACCCATCGTCGGGAGAACAGCGTCGGGCCTTTCACTCTCTACAATTTCCTTTATGGATTCCGGCGTGAGAGGGCGAAGAAAGATCTTGTCGGCGGTAACCGGATCGGTCATGATGGTCGCCGGATTCGAGTTGACAAGAATAATCTCATAGCCCTCCTGGCGCAGAGAGCGCGCCGCCTGACTACCCGAGTAATCGAACTCGCACGCCTGTCCAATGATGATGGGCCCGCTTCCTATGAGAAGAATCTTTTTGATGTCCGTTCGCTTGGGCATTCGATTCGGTCTTTGGTCTGAATGTGATTGGTTAGGTGTCTATCGGCCCGCGTAGATCAAGTCTGGCACCGCATCTATGATCGTTTTAACGCCTCGCTCTTTTTCGATATCTGCCATGAACTCGTCGAAGAGGTAGTGACTGTCGTGAGGTCCCGGGGAAGCCTCGGGGTGATACTGGACGGAAAACGCTGTGCAGGTCGCGAATCGCAGCCCCTCAAGCGTCTCGTCATTCAGATTCACGTGTGTCATCACCGCAATGTCTTTGGTCAACGACTCCTTATCGACGGCAAATCCGTGATTCTGAGTAGAGACCTCAACTTGTGAGGAGAGAAGGTTTTTAACTGGATGGTTCGCGCCTCGATGCCCCACAAACATTTTGTACACCTTTAAACCGGCAGCCAGGGATAGAAGCTGGTGGCCTAGACAAATCCCGAAGAGCGGAATACTTGCCTGCATGGCCTTTCGGGTGTTTTCCACAGCATCCGGCATCGCGCGTGGGTCCCCCGGTCCATTCGAGAAGAATATGCCGTCTGGATTCCAGGCCAGGATAGTATCAATGGGTGTCGAGGCAGGAAACACCCGAATGGAGCACCCACGGGCCTTGAAGGAGCGGAGAATATTCTGTTTCACCCCGAAATCGTAGACAGCAATTCTGGGGCCGTCCGCAAGAACATAGTCGTACTCTTCGTCTATCGTGACCCTGGAAGCCAACTCCAATCCTTCCATCGTGGGCCACTGCTTTGCCTTTTCAATCAGCGACGAATCATCCAGATCTATCGAAGAAATGACGGCGTTCATGACCCCCTTCGATCGGATGTGCAACACGAGCGCGCGCGTATCGACATCTGAAATACCAACCAGCTTGTGCTCCACCATGAAGTCTTCCAGAGAATTATCCGCGTTCGCGTTGGAAAACCGGTGTGAGAAAGCCCGGACCACCACGCCTGACACCATCGGTGATGACGCTTCCATGTCCATATCCATCGTCCCATAATTGCCGATGTGCGGATAGGTCATCATCATGATCTGGCCGTGGTAGGACGGATCGGTGAAGATTTCCTGGTAGCCTGTCATTGAGGTGTTGAAGCACAGTTCTCCTCCAGTCTCACCTCGATAACCGACGGCGGTGCCGATCACAATCGTTCCATCTTCGAGCGCCATCTTGCAGATAGGCGGCGATAAAAGTGGACTATTCGAATGACTACTTGTCATATGCAGTGTTTGAAGGCTTTCGCCCTACTTAATTTGACAAAACAGCAAAAAAAAAGCCTTCCCTGTACCTAAGGGAAGGCGAAATCGAATGCTGGTCATGCCGGGGGCAAAGTGGGCGCAGAGCACGTGTTAAAATGATCCGTATCCTTTGATTAGGGCCAGCTACTCTCAAGTGTCAACTCACACCGAGACCATTGGGCCGCGAGATTCAAGGTCTACAAATTAAGGACAAATTGTCCCGGCAACAGCACCAAGTATCTGTCGCGACAGTCAAAATACGGTGAAGCTCTCCACTGATCAATCAGTGTGCATAAATGCTGATGTCGGTTTTGCGCCAGCCACTTTCCGAAGCGGACCGGGCTCAGGATCGGACGATTCGGCAACTGTCTCGAATCTGAATAGTCCACTCATCGTATCATAATGACGGTCAATTCTATCGATACCTGGTGCACCCAGTACGTTTGAACAAATTCGAAAAAAATACGAAACGCAGACAAGGCTATCTGCTGCACATTATGGCGGCGTTGGCGGTCAGTCTTCTGATCGTCAATGCCGCGTTCGTGTTTTGGCCTGCTGTCGATAATTCGAATGAAGGCCTTGTTTTCGACGCGCGTGGCCAGGAGGTAATCCAGGCTGAAGAAATCTTGCAGACCAGGCAGGAACAGAGGAAACCGCCACCTCCGGTTCCAGCTCCTCCTGTGGTGATGCCCGACGATGTCGTTCTGGACGACATTGAGCTCGAAATTTCAGATACGTCGCTGGTT
>CALBJU010000144.1 GCA_937893205.1 uncultured Bacteroidota bacterium | reverse complement strand
TTGTTGATGTTTCCCTCTCCTATGATCTTATAAAACGTATTTCGAGCAAGGACATTGTTACCCCTTGAGCTGTAGAGAATCTTATAATTGTACCTGACCAGGGGTAGGCGTTCGAGCTCTGTCGTACACTCGTGCATGATCTCAGCCAGTTCACCTTGATTCAGATAAAACTGAGCTTCACTTTTTTGGGCAGTGAGCACAAAAGAGAGGCTCAGAACCGCGATAAAAATTCTAGTCATCAGTTTGTTGGCCAGCTTGATATCGTGAACAGGTTCAATAGAAAGACTCCACGGTACTCATCCGAGTATCGAGTTAGGCGGAGAGGTCAAATGCTAACGTCCGGTACATCCTTCAAGTTTTAATCTTGAGATCACTTCCGTGCTACCCATTACGATTAACGTGTCATTTGCGTTAATGATTTCTTCGGGACCCAGATATGAATCTCTCTCGGTCAACGATGCTAGACCGTTGAATGGGCCGGTATCCGAAAAAGTCGGCCGTGCCAGGAATCAGCGGATTTAAGCTCAAGCATCCCCGTACGCACGGAGTCGAGAAGACGAAGAGAGGTATCGACCACGACCGTATCGGCGGTCACTTCACCAGACGCCACTTTCGTGCGGAAGCCCGCCCTGGACTCCACCGAGAGTTCTGACTCGGAATTACGGTACACAATCGAGAGCGAATCGACCCATTGAAAATCACGGGTGCGAGAAAAGTCAGTTAGCATCTGAAGAGACTTGTCGATGCCACAGCCTGAAATGTCTCCGCCTGGAATGTTGGCCCCAAGAAGTACCAACTGCTTGTCGATCACCTTGAATCCAGAATCAACCATTCGGCCGTGAGAGGACCAATCTGAAGCAAATTGGGATAACAGGGACGTGAGTTCGGCCGAGTCCTTATCAGATAAGATTCGGCTTGCAGTGTAAACCCATACATCCGAATCGCCAGGCAGATTCGGGAAAAGATCGGTGTAGTCAGTCATGATAGAGTTTCTTTCAAACGAGATCCGTGGAACGCGTTCGGAGACCGAAAGATCGCTATCATTGCAGTCAACTCGTTAGACAAAAGTTGATTTTGCGACATGGATTTAGGTCTGAAAAATAAAGTTGCCTTGGTAGTGGGCGGAAGCAGGGGGATTGGGCGCGCCATTGCTGAGTCCCTCGCGCGGGAAGGCTGCGATCTCGTGCTCTGCGCTCGTGGTAAGGAGCCTCTCGAACTGGCCGCGAGCGAACTCGGATCTTACGGCACACGAGTAGAAACAATTACCCTGGATATTACCCATCCAGAAGCAGCGGAACAGCTTGTGTCCTTTTCTGCAGATAAATTTGAGGGGATCGATTTTTTGATTGCGAATGCGGGCGGAAACAAACGCGGCCGGTTTGAAGACACGAGTGAAGAGGATTGGACAGAGATTCTGAATCTCAATCTCACGGCGCATTTGCGAACGGCACGAGCAGTTATTCCGGTCATGCGAGAAGCCAAGGGTGGCTCGATTGTCTTTATCGCTTCGATTTTTGGAAGGGAGGCGGGCGGAGCCGGCCTGTCCATCTACAACACTACCAAATCTGCCCTGATCAGCGCTGCAAAAATAATGGCAATCGAGCTCGCGATCTACGGGATACGAGTCAATACCGTCGCGCCAGGCTCAATCCGGTTTCCGGGCGGATCCTGGGATAAACGCTGCATCGCAGATCCAGACGGAATGGCCTCGTTCATCGCGGATAACATACCTCTTGGCCGGTTTGGACGGGCTGAAGAAGTCGCTGATGTCGTTGCATTTCTGGTGTCCGAACGCGCCAGCTGGGTGTCCGGTGCGTGTCTAAATGTCGACGGAGTCCAGTCAAAATCCCTGATCTGACCGGCTTTTATTCGAACCGCGTAAAGGTGACGTCAATGGTTCTGATGTGATCTTCAGCCTTGCGCCATTGGACTAGAATGGGACTCTGATAGGTTCCGTTCACAATTCTTCCCTCGCCAGTCTCCTCATCGGAAACGATCAGACTTACTCTGCGCTTCATGCGTAGAAATCTGGATGCAGGAACCTGGATAATCTTATCGATGATTCGCTCAAAAAGGGATTCGCTGAGACCGAGCGCATCGATGAACTCGTTTACGACCTGAACGAGGTCGTACTTCATGTAGTCCTTCGCCTTTTCCTTGATCGCAGCGGGGTCTCGCAGCATGTTTGCGCCTCGTTGCGCCATGAATCGCACGGGATTGCGTAGCACTTCAACCAGATCGTGACGCATGAGCATGGTCTCATACTCGTTGACCGTCAGGCCTGTATTCCTTTCATCAGGCGAAAGCGAAAGGTCAATGCGCCCTTTCTCGATTCCCAGCGTACGGATTTGCTCCTCCAGCTGCGCGTGTACCCCCACGCGTTCATCCCAGAGATTGATGGAATCGATCGGATGACCGGACATCTGGATTTTCATCTGCTGACGAGCGGCCAGGACTTCGGTGTTGTATCCAACAATCGTGGTCTTTCTTTGCCGGTGTACCGAACCATTCGTACCGTCGAGATCCACAAAATAAACGGGAGAGTCCTTCTGGTTGAGATAGGTGACGCAGTTTTCGAGGCCCGACCCGATGTAGGTGAGATGAGAATCTGCATTTTTCGGCTCAACCTGCTTCTGAGTCTCAGAAAGCTCGTCGCGCAACTCCATCCGATCATGCTGGTAGTCGGCATTTTCTGGAAACAGCTTTCTAAACGAGCCGACGTAGGCCTCCAAGGCCTCAGGATTATCCTTCAGCCGACGGGCGAAGCCCTGCTCGAAGTAACCGGCTGTCGTGTGATGGGACGCATACACGCTCTTCTTGTAGGCATCAAAGAAATCTTCCTTTTTATCACGCACCATTTCGGATACATCAATCACGTCAACCCTCGATTGAGGTTGAATGGAAAGGGTAATATCCTTTGGTTTTGTGGCCATAGACCTTGCTTGAATTGGATGGAAACCTAGGAGTCGGAAGCCAGATTCACAACCCGTTTCTCCGCCGCTCCAACGTCGAGCCAAAGAGTTCGTTTCAGACGCCGCAATACGGGGGCCGGACCAACGCGAATCGCATTCAATGCCAGTATGGTGGATGTCAATATGCGCAACTCGTATACTTCACTGAGTTACTAATCAAAGGGTTGAGTAAATGGGTAAAGGAGACAAGCGAACTAGGAAGGGTAAAATCACCAATAAGTCCTACGGCAAAAAACGCCCCCGAAATAAGTCGAAGAAAACCAAGAAGGCCTGACGTGATGAGCGAATTTCTCGTCCGTCCGAGAGGAATCATCTACCGGGTGATATTCATTTTCCTTCTGGCGGCAGGGGGGAGCGATTCAGGTGTCCGTGCTCAGAATGCGGACCTTTCGTTTCTCTTGACCGCGCCTGAGAGAACCGGTTTTGATCAGACAACGCGGTATGATGAAGTCATCGCCTTTCTTGGCGTAGCGGCTGCACAGCACCCGCAAATGCATATGACGACCTTCGGGTACACCGCTGAAGGAAGGGCGATGCCCCTCATCGTATTCGGTGATGTGGCGGACGCAAGTCCCGACGCGGTTCTAGAATCCGGTAAACTCCGCGTGTTCGTGCAGGGTAACATTCACGCCGGTGAAGTGGCCGGAAAAGAAGCACTTCTCATGTTGATTCGATCCCTGGCATCGGGTGAACATGCCTCCTGGACGGACTCGCTTGTTCTGCTGTTCGCCCCCATCTATAACTCGGATGGAAATGAACGGGTCAGTTTGTTCAACAGGCCCCGACAGAACGGTCCGTTGGCGGGAATGGGGCAGCGGCCCAATGCGCAGGGCCTCGACCTGAACCGAGATCACATGAAGGTGAAGAGCCCCGAGGCGCGATCATTGATAGCCTTGATGAATGCTTATGACCCTTATGTGGCAGTGGATCTACACACTACGAACGGAACTCGACACGGGTATCATCTGACGTACTCTCCAGCGCTGAATCCAAATACGGACCCAGGAATTGACTCATTCGTGCGGGATACATTTCTGCCTGCGGTTACAGATCACATTCGCGATCGAACGGGCTGGGAGTACTATTACTATGGCAACCTCCCATTCAGGAGAGGTGACCCGGGATGGTACACGTTTGATCATCGCCCTCGGTTTAACAATAACTACATCGGTCTGCGAAACAGAATCCCAATTCTCAGCGAGGCCTACGCTTATTTGACATTTGAAGATCGCATCCTGGCCAGCCTCTACTTCGTGGAGGAGATTCTGAATTATGCTGGTCGCCACGTGAGCGAAATCACTGCGACTGTGACAACCGCGGATGATTCGATGATTCCCGGAATGAAAATGGGGGTTCGATTCGAGCATGAAATGAACAGTGCATCGAGCAGTATTCTCATGGGCGCCGTCGTTGAAAAGCGAAATCCATACAGTGGCACACCCTACTTCGAGCGGATTGATTCCACGTATGTGGTTGAAATGGCGGAATATGGTGCTTTTCGCGCTGTTGAAACGGAATCTCTTCCCGATCACTACTGGGTTTCAAATAATGCGGCCGGGGTAGTCGCTAGCTATCTGGAAACGCACGGAATACGTTACGAGGCTATCAGCGAGGATGTGACCATGATGGTCAATGCGTTCAATATCGATTCGACCTCCACCTCACCCCGAGAATTTCAGCAACTGAAAGAGAGGACCATCTGGGGCTCTTACAGAAGAAGAGAAGTCGTACTCGAGAAGGGGAGTCTGTACGTCCCTGGAGATCAGCCTTTATCGAGGCTCCTTTTTTACCTCATAGAACCCAGATCAGATGACGGCCTGGTGAACTGGGCGCAGATGGATAAATGGGTAGAGGCTGGCATGACCTATCCCGTCTATCAGTCGTTGAAGTGATTCTTCCTTCGGTCGAAACAGTAGCCTCTTCGTTTCAAGATCTTCCTGGAGGAGATCGCCAACTGTTCAAGGAGTATCTGAAGAGTGTTTTGGAATTTCAACGACTCCGAAATATCGTATACGGAGGATTTGAGGGCTATACGTTTCTGCCAGTCGAAGCGTTCAAGCGTGCCGCGGTCTGTTGCTTCGATCCCGAAACTGCAGAAACAGTGTTTGAAAGCTCAGGAACAGGCGGGTCCACTCCGAGCAGACACTACGTAAAGGATCTGCAGATATACGACCGCGCGATAGACGTGGGATTTGAAATTGCTTTTGGAACCGCGCCAAGCATCATTTTGGGACACTTACCCAGCTACGCCGCCCAGAGCTCGTTGGTGTATATGGTGAACCACCTGATAGATCATATCGGAGCTCAAGGATCATGCCTGTTTCTCAACGATCGACACCTGCTGGAAGCCGCAATATCTGGCTCCGAGCAAACTGGACACCGACTGATCCTGTTTGGTGCTTCCTTCGGGCTGCTTGACCTGGTCGAAAAACAGGCAATCAGGTTGCCTGAGGGCGCCATTCTTGTCGAGACCGGGGGAATGAAGACTCACAAGCGAGAAATTGGGCGCGGTGAACTGCATGAGCGACTCGCGAACGGGTTTTCAATTCCACTTTCCTCTGTTCGATCTGAATACGGAATGTGCGAGTTGATGTCACAATTTTATACGCGACACGATGGCCTATTTTATGGCCCACCATGGACAGACATCAAAATTCTGGACCCACTGGATCCTCACCGTGAGATGCCAGAGGAGGAGGAAGGCGTTCTGGCTATATTTGACCTGGCGAATGTATACAGCGCCAGTGCGATTCTCACAGCGGATCGCGCGACGCGACATGGCTCAGGCTTCAAAGTTCACGGACGCCTGAGTGGCGCCGAACTTCGGGGATGTAATTTTCTTCTGGAGACATGATATGATAGCGATTGAGCATAGTAGCGACGGTCGGATTGTCACATTGACGCTTAACAGACCGGACAAGAGGAATGCGCTGAATCAATCGTTGGTTGTGGAAC
>CALBJU010000143.1 GCA_937893205.1 uncultured Bacteroidota bacterium | reverse complement strand
ATGATGGGGACGACGATGATGGGGACGACGATGATGGGGACGACGATGATGGGGACGACGATGATGGGGAGAAAGAGGAAAAGGCTCCCGACGAAGTAAAGATCGAGATTCTCGAAGGAGGTGAAGTGATTCGCACATTCGATGGCCCTGCCAAGAAGGGACTCAATCGCACCGGTTGGTCGATGACGAGAAAGGGAGTTCGTGGACCGAGTCGAACGGCACCTCGAAAGGACGCTTCCGAACCGAGTGGAGCGCGGGTGCTACCCGGTACGTACACCGTTCGTATCACCTACGGCGATTCCCAGAGCGAAACCGAAATTACGGTCGAATCTGATCCCCGCTACGACCTGGACTTGAATGCGGCCCGAGCACGGCTCGCACTTTACGCCGACTATGAAAATCTTCTTGAGACCGCCGCCGAGATGATGACACGGGTCCGTGAGGCAAAAGAAGCCGTCGAGATGGTTAATCGCAGTCTGGGGGATCGTGAAGATGATTTAGCAAAAGACTTGAAGAAGCATGGAAAAACCGTAGCCGATTCGCTTTCTGCCCTTCAGGATTTGTATTTCGGAGAGCAGGGAAAGCAGGGCATTTTCAGAGATCCGAATACCGTTGGGCGCCACGTAGGAGGAGCAGGCAGCTATATATTCTCCAGTAAGAGGCCGCCAAACACGCCGGAAGACTGGTCAATGTCCAAAGGTCGACGGGCACTGGATGGCATGCTGGTAACCGTCAACGGGTTCTTGACGACCGAATGGCTTGTCTACAAAGAGGTGGTTGAGGCATCCGATGCTTTTCGGATCGACGACCTTGAAGCGGTTGAAATGAAATAACCATGAGCGGATCAACCACATTTCAGAAATACGTCCTACCGGGTCTCGTATTCCAGTCCATCATTATTGGAGGGGGCTACGGGACGGGACGCGAGATGGCCGAGTTCTTTTTGAGTCAGGGGCCAGTCGGCGGCCTGATCGGAATGCTGGTCTCATCTCTTATCATGAGTGTGGTGCTCGCGCTGACCTTTGAGCTGGCCAGGAGATTTCAGACGTTCGACTACCGGACCTTCATGCAGAGGCTTATCGGGAAAGGCTGGTACCTGTTCGAAGTGATTTACCTGATAATGTTGGTCCTGATCGTTTCAGTGATGGGTTCAGCGGCCGGCGAATTGCTCGAAAGGATGCTCGGTTGGCCACAAATGGTGGGAATTGTTGTTTTGATCGCTGCGGTGGGAGGCATGGCGTTCTTCGGGAATGATCTCATTGAGAAAGTGTTTTCCGTCTGGTCGTTCGCCCTGTATTTCACGTTTTTTGCTGTCATTGTAGTGGCCCTCGTAATGTTCGGGGATCGCATCGGAGCCATCATCACCGACTTCGATTCTGATTCAAAGTGGTTGATGAGCGGTATCACCTACGCGGGATACAATGTTGGATTGGCGCCGTGTGGGTTTTTCGTCCTGCGACATCTCAGCACCCAGAAGGAGGCAATTTCATCAGGACTGATTGCCGGTGCACTGGGAATGATTCCGGCTTTTTTCGTATTTGTCGGAATGCTGGCGGTGTATCCCGAGGTTCTGACCGAATCCATTCCGGTAGACCTCCTGCTGGTCGAGATTGGCTCACCCTGGCTTCGCGTACTGTTTCAGGTCGTGCTCTTCGGTACCCTCATCGAAACGGGCGTCGGCGTAATCCATGGATTCAATGAACGCGTGGCGGGCGTCTATCGCGAAAAGGGTAAAGAAATGCCTCCCGGATTACGCATCGGAATCGCTGCCGTGTTATTACTGATGGCCATCTTCCTGGCGGACGCCATCGGCATCGTCGACCTGATTTCGAAGGGATACGGTACGCTTACCTGGGGCTATTGGGCCGTTTACCTGATTCCTGTATTGATAATCGGTGTCTGGAGGATCTGGTTCAAAAAGGACTCTACCGACTAAAAATCAGCAGGTGGAACTCGTTTTTGGGTCGCCTGCTCATAGGCGTAGGCCAGCTTGATCAATGTGGGTTCGTCGAATAAGCGACCGATGAATGTCATCCCGACCGGCAGGCCGCCCTCTGTGAAACCGATGGGCACCTGAATCGCAGGTACTCCCGACTGGGGCGACATGTATTGACTGTTGTCTCCTGCAGGCGAATCCATGTCTCCAATCTTGCGAGCAGGGTAGCTCCAGGTTGGGTAGATGAATGCATCAATTTCGGCCTCATCCATTGCCGCGATCAGGGCACTCCGAAATTCGATATTTGGCGGATGCTCGTATAAATCGGGACAGGGCGGCTCAGTCCAGGCTGCGGAAGAGCGAAGACCACCTTCTATGGAGGGGTGAAACTTGCCCGATTCGATGATTGCGTCCAGCGTCTTCACCGACAAGTCCGGACCTCGAGATTGGAGGTAGAGCTCCACATCGTGTTTAAATACTTCACACCAGATTGACTCCTCGAGCTTCAAGTCGGGCATCTCGAAGGGATCGACAATATCGGCGCCCGCACGGCGGAGGTCTTCAACGGCTTCCTCCATTCGGGCGAGCACATCCGGATGCGTGGAATCCGGCCGCATGTACCAGCGGTAGACGCCGATGCGGGCGCCCATCAGTCCGTTGGGGTCCAGTGATGCGATGTATCCGTCCAGGGGAATGTGCCCTTCACTCCGAGCGGTGATTGGATCCGCCGCGTCGTAGCCCGCAATGATATCGAGCACTCGGACGGCATCCTCAACTGTTCGAGTCAGTGGTCCTCCGATGTCGTTCCGAAGGTAAAGCGGAATAATACCGTCCCGGCTCGTCAGTCCCATGGTCGAGCGAAAACCCACCAGGGCATTATGGCCCGACGGTCCGCGAATGGAGTTTCCTGTATCCGTGCCCAGACCCAGCATTCCCAGATTGGCGGCAACGGCTGCCGCCGTGCCGCCGCTCGAT
>CALBJU010000142.1 GCA_937893205.1 uncultured Bacteroidota bacterium | reverse complement strand
TAAATCAATGGATGTCGCATACTTCTTAGCGATCTCACCAGACGCAAGAGAGAATGAAATATCCGTCGACTCGGCCCCGGAAGGGGTCGGAATGGTAGACCATTTGACAGGGGCTTTCGGATACTGCGTGTGGAAGTTTGACGGCAAGTCATGGGGTATGATGCACGATTCATCGACGGCTTTCGAAGCGTGCGGCATCTACGTGGCATCACAGACAATGAAAATGCTGACTAAAGGGCCAGGTAACGGCAGAGGAATCAAACGCAAGATAGTGAGGATATTGGGAGATAATACAGGGTGCATCGCATCAATGGATTACTTATCCCCAAAATTTCGCCCTCTCTATGCGGCGGCAAATCTGCTGTTCCACAAAGACTGCTTCGAAAGGGGAATTATTCCCATTCTGGTACACTGCCCGGGAAAGGTGATACCGGCAGACTCGGTATCGCGTTTGTCGAAACGTCAATGGAAGGTAGAGTTGGACAGAAGGTTAATTAACTTGATGTATGGAAGTCTGACAATGAACCGAAAGGTCTTGAAGATTATCCTAGAGTTCGGAGGTTACTTACGACACGAATTTATGACAACCGAGAGGTCATAAGACAACCACGTTCGCTACAATTAATTATTAATTGTAGCAGTACCAAGGATTGTCGCACACTCTAAGGCAACAATCATTCCGAAACCCGCAAAGGATATTTGGAAAAGAGTTGAGGGAGTGAATCGCAGATATTGTCGTAAGGATTCCAATAAACGAACGTCCAATAAACAACATCATTTTAGACTGATGGAAGAGAGAGAATCCCTCAAGAGGGCCGAAACTTTCTTCTCACTTGCGCTGAAGCAAAATCAAAGATAGATACGAGCAGACACGTGAAAAAGAGGACCGAAAAACTGAAGTTGTGGAGATTGTTTGTCAGTAAAGCCATGTTACTCGAGGCTGGAATAGTCAGAGATAGCATGAGTTTCGCTCCAGGTACAGACCCAGAGCAGATGGACACTTTGATGCAGCTTTTCGTGGCATTTCTTCGACAGGAGGTCGGCGTCCCCTTTTCCTCCATAATGACAATATACAGCGAAAGCTTGAAACCGTCAAAAAGAGCAGGACTCCCGGTAGACGGGCTGAAACGGGCGCTGAAGGGGGTCTATGAACACCAAGCGATGCACATAAAAGTTGACAAGACAGCATTACCACAAAAGGTGGGCGTCGAGATAATAAGTCGACTAACGTGTTGGGTCTTTGGAGAAAGGAATAAAAGATTACCGTTCAAATCCATCGACCCGGACAAGCTAAGATTCTTTGTTATTTTCATATCATATATTTTTATGGCGATAAGAAAGACAGAGCTGTTGCCTCAAATCGTTACAGTGGATCCAGACATGACTTTCCTAGTGCCGGATCGCGATATAAGTTTCCATGTGAATCCAAAAATGGTTGAGCTGAGATACGTAAAAAAGCAGGATAGGCAAAACAAATCCTACAAAGTTACACACGCGACGTGGGCACCACTAGGGAAAAAAGATGATAATTATCAGACTGTCCCAGTGGTAGGCCCTTATCGAGCTCTGCAGATTCTTATGTTGAGTCTGATTCCTAGAGAACGGAACTCCTATATTCATAAGAAATACAAAAACCAGGATAAATGGACGGTATACACGGTATCAAACCTAGATAAAGCACTCAACGAGGGTGTGAAGGAGTCAGGAGCACGCAAATACGTGAACACGATAATGGGAACTGAAGTTCCGATTACGTTTTCATCCATGCGGAGTTTTATCATGACAACATTTGAATCGTGTACGAATTCCCCAGAGGAATTACGGCTCTTATCGAAACACAAGTCCTGCTCGACTACTTATGATAACTATGTATTCAGCGCGAGTGATAAAAAGAGTGAGGTCCAATTGAGGGCTTCTAATGCACTGACAATGATAGATCCTACGGGAGTATTGTAACATGATTGACAAAGATAATCGAGTCATTGATTCTGAATCCAACAATCCGATCTGAGTTTCAAATCAAAAAAATGACTGCACGGAATCGGGACAGTGCCACAACTGCACGTTTTCAATTCGATCATCAGGCAGAACCCCTGCAGAAAGCCCGCGGTAGTCCAAGTCGCCGCACGAGGTCCAAGTCAGAATCAGATTCACGTTTTGTTAACGGAGTTTCGGTCAGTTTTCTTATAAAGTCCTTGTAAGGAAACGATTTTGGCTAGAGGTCTAAGATCGCGTAGATTTGCAACAGTTCTTGATTCATTTATGATTTTAAAACATTAATGGACTAAAGATGGCCCGTTTTGAACAATTACTTCGAGACATTTGTAATAGTCTTTTCCACCATCATAGGTAGAAGTAGACAAAATGTATTTGAATTAAGCTTTGAACAAGGTTCGCTAATCAATGTTAAGTAAGTTCAGAGTATAAAAGGATCTGATCAAACGGGATCTGCTCCAGTCAAACCCATCAAGCCAGCTCCCAGCAAAGCGAAGTTCACCACTTACAGCTTTGTATTTTTTCTTGCTAAAATCGGAACTACCATACTATTCCTATTGATGAGTCATCAAAGAAAGTTTGAGTAATTATTAGCATTTTAAAGAGGATTAAATGGAAGTAAATTTTCTTGTGCCACGATAAATTGTTTCAATTTAAGAACAGGGGATTAGGGAAGTTCAACCCCTCCCCGATAGTTAAATAATGAAAAAACGCGTGATTTATCAGTACTAAAAGCACATCGAAAACCATAAGCTGCTTGAAGCCTACTGGCTAAAGAATGGACAAATGTCGTTGCCGTTCTCTATGAGGGAAGCCAAGGTCTTGTTCCAGTGCACACCGAAATAAAAGTCAGGACAATTTCGAGAGGTCACAGGAAATAATTCGAGAGCATAAATAAGATTCCTTCTAGACAACGGATAGCTCAATGAACATTAAGCAAAGTAATCTATTGCTTACCAAACTATAAGTGCATTGGAGTGGACGTGCACATCGGGACTTGGAAGAAGAAGCGGGTAAAACGCCTGTTTGACGATATCTCCAAAGCTGTGCAAGCCAGACTTCATGCAAGAGAAGAACCCTCGATCCACTCAATCCATTTAGACAGAGTTTAGGTATAGTTATAGAGGCTAACCTATTACGACACAAGTCTCTCGCTCCAGCTCATTCGTAAGAAAGTATAGTTAATCAAAACACTTCTACGTTCCGAGATCAACACTAGAACGAGCTATTCGAAATTAATTTTAGAATAAGTTTACTCCAAACAAAAGAGAGTGGATGAATAACGGGATCTGTTCGGTAATTGCTGCGAACGCGCGCACCGCTGGGTGGACTGTTCATACCATACTTCCGGCAAATTCGCATATCCTACGGTACTTATCACGCAGATCTATCTGATGTACCGAGTTTGTTTTGTGAAAATACTGACCAGGAAAGTATGAGACCAAAAGTGACGGTGAAACCGACAGCCGCGCAGCGGAAAGCAACGAAGGCAGCAAATAGGGCGAAAGCGAAGGCTCTCAAACAGAAGGCAACGGTCTCAGTGTAAACACAAGCTGTTTTCCATCCCACAGAGACACGCCGGACCGTCGAGAGAAAGTAGTCGCAGTTTCATCAGCGATTTGATTCTGGATTCCCAATCGGTATTACCGATTTGAATTTCAGCCAATTATTTTCTTACAAAATAAAGACTATAAAATCACACTGATAAAACGCAGCCTGTACATCAAACTACCGTTCCAGGCTTTTCCAATCACGAGTGACTTCCACATAATTCAGAAAATACAAGTTATTAGACGAATTTTTGACAGATCGGCACCCAAGGGGTGGTAGTCGAGGGAGGCCCAGAGGAAGAG
>CALBJU010000141.1 GCA_937893205.1 uncultured Bacteroidota bacterium | reverse complement strand
TTGAAGCGCACCGACTGTCTTCGTTCACAAACGAAAATTCTATCTGCAGGTCGGTCCCTTCTAGAAGCGCTTTGGCCCCGAGAGCGAGCTCAAATGGTACATTTAGCTGGACCTCGATTTCATTCTTTCCCGTTGTCTGGCTTCCGTCGGGATTCGATTCCACGCCATAATCGCGGCAGCCTGCCAACAGGCAGATCAGCATTGGAAGAATAATGGCAGCTCGAATTTGCATGTCGACAGGAAAAGATCTGAATTTCTGAATAGACGAAGCCCCGCAAGTACTCCATCACAACGAATTAACGTAAATCTTTGATCCGATCGCAAGGCATTCGCCCAATCCAGCACTAATTGCGTTTGAGAGGTGTGCCGGAGGGGTTCAACTGAATATCTTGGGGTATCAATATATTCACATGCGTCCTGGGTAGGCCGGTTTTCCGCTCGACAGTCGCCCGTCATCAGAGGTTGAAGTAACTTCTACCAGTATTTAGAGATTTACCGTGATGGACTGGACCTCCTTCAGATCGCAGTTTCCTGCCCTCGAGGATCGAGCATATTTGAACACCGCCGGCGGTGGGGTGATGTCATATCGAGTTGCCCGGGCGGGGCAGCAATACTATCAGGAAGCTCTTGAGAAGGGTGACACGGCGTGGGATGAATGGCTCGAGCGCGCCGAGTTGGCCAGGAACGATGTCGCTCTATTTGTCGGCGCCGCTGCCCACCAAATCGCCTTTCTGCAGAATGCTTCTCTGGGCCTGAATATTGTGGCACGTTCGCTGGGTCCGCTGGATTCGCGGGGCGAAAGCGCACGCGTACTCGCCATTGATAAAGAATTCCCTTCCTGTACCACACCATTCATCCGGGCGGGGTGGGAGGTGAAGTTCATGCCAACCGATTCCACCGGATATGTTGATGCGGACATGCTCTTGCAGAACCTGGACCCTCGTCCTCGGGCTTTCGTGCTGAGTTCAGTTCAGTATGCGAACGGCTTCCGCTCCGACATTCGAGAACTGGGAAGGATATGCCGAAAAAATGATGTTCTGTTTATCGTGGATGCCACGCAGTCTATTGGAGCCTTTCCCATCAACCTTGAAGATGATTATGTCGACGCGCTGATTTTCAGCGGGTACAAGTGGGCAACTGCGGGTTACGGCGTAGCGGTCCTGGCCACAGGATTCAATTGGCCGGAAGGGGATCCTCCTTTGGTAGGATGGCGCAGCGCAAGAAATGCGTATGCACTCGAGAATAATCGACTCGATCTGTTGCCTACAGGAATTGGGCACGAGATGGGACACCCGGCGTTTCCAGGAATATTTTCCATGGGAGAGGCCCTGCGCTCGCTTTCTGAGGTGGGCGTCGAGAATGTGAAGTCCCGAATTCTGTCATTGATGCAGTCGATTCGATCGGGACTTCAGGAATTGGACGTACCAATTCGATCACATTACTCCGAGGATTACGGATCTGGAATTCTTCTTATCGACGTCCAAGATGCTGCCGGGGTTTGTACGACACTTCGAGAGCAGAGTGTATGGACGACTGCCCGCGACGGCGGACTCAGAGTTTCTGCTCACGGTTACAATTCTGTAGGGGATATCGAACGGTTCCTGACGGAACTGGGCATCATCCTACGCTCGAACTGAGTGAGGC
>CALBJU010000140.1 GCA_937893205.1 uncultured Bacteroidota bacterium | reverse complement strand
GGAAAAGACTGGGCGTTTTGCTCGACACACGACATCGATTATGATCGAAAGTGGCGCCCTGGGATCTACAAACGCGAAGTTCTCGATCGAGTCATCTTGAATAAGGAAAAAGAGAAGGCGTCCACTCGGTTCAGAAGGCTGTTGGATGTGGGGTTGTCTCTACTGGAGACGAGGGATCCTTACCGGCTCGCACTGGAGCGCATCCGGACTGAACTGGATTCCAGAGGTGCGAAGGGCACCTTCTTTTACAAGGTCGCGGCGCACGGATCCAGGGACACTCGCTACGATTTTCACGGCAGTCATGTACTGGATGAAATCGCGGGACAGATTCGGGAAGGGCATGAAATCGGCATGCATCCTTCCTACCACTCGTATTCGTTTCCCACGCGCCTGGCGATGGAGAAGAGCAAACTGGAATTTGTCACCCGTTCCGACACCGCTTCATTTCGTGCTCATTATCTCCGTTATGACCATCCCCAATCGATGCATGTCGTGAACGGGGCAGGATTCAGCATCGATTCCACACTGGGATTTTCCGAGTGCGGGGGATTCAGGTTTGGCACCTGTCTACCGTTTCCTCTGTATGATCCTGAATCCGATATAGAAACCGAGGTCTGGGAATTTCCGCTGTGCATGATGGAATCTGCTCTGTTCAACAGGCAAAAGCTTTCGCGTGTGGATGCGGAGCGCGAGACCAATCAGTTGATCCAGAGCTGCGCGACTTTTGGTGGTACGTTCGTTGGATTGTGGCACAACGTTCTCTGGGATGAGCGTGATTATCCGGGATGGGGCGCTCATTTTTTGTCCAGTCTCGACGAAGGCACGCGACTTGGCGCTCATTTTGGGACCCTTTCGGGGGTTCTTGCTTCCTGGAAGTAGAAGTTGCACACCCGCACTACAACAGATATCCAGATTGCAGCGTCTGCAATCCGCGACGGACGGCTCGTCGCCTTTCCGACGGAAACGGTTTACGGCCTGGGGGCACGAGTCGGTGATAGTGAGGCGATCAAAAATATCTTTATTGCCAAGGGTAGGCCGCCAGACAATCCCCTGATCGTTCACGTCGCCGAGCCCTCCTGGATCGCGGGCGTCACGTCTTCCGTAAGTGCCATGGCGGCCGATCTGGTCGACGCATTTTTTCCGGCACCCCTCACGCTGGTGCTTCCAAAACACCCGGACATTTCGGACAACGTGTCGGCCGGATTGAAGACCATTGGTGTTCGCATGCCGGATCATGAGCTGGCCCTCGCTTTCCTGAAGGCCTGCGGCGAGCCAGTCGCCGCTCCGTCTGCTAACCAGTCCGGACGTCCCAGCCCGACGACATGGGAGGCAGTGGTCGACGACCTGGGTGGCCGAATTGATCTCGTTCTGAAAGGAGAAAGTCCACGATTCGGTCTTGAATCAACCGTTCTGGATTGTACGGGTGATCACCCCGTCATTCTGCGTCCGGGAAGCGTGACCCTCGAAGATCTGCGGTTGGTTGTTCCAACGACCCGATTCGCTCGAGAGGGTCTGGATTCAACTGCAGGAAGTCCGGGCACCCGGCACCCTCATTATCGAGGTCGTGCAAAACTCAGAATTGTGGATGTGGCAACTCGTAGAATATCCACTAATCGACTGGCTTACATAGGATTGGATCCCCCAACCGTACCGGACGCATATGCGCTGGTTCACGTAGCCGACACGGTCGACCGATACGCCCGCAAGCTGTTTTCATTCATCAGGCAGTGCGAAAAAGAGGACATGGAAGAGCTGCACTGTCAGCGGGTAGGCGAGAGCGGAATTGGAAGGGCTCTCATGGATCGGCTATCTCGCGCATCGGTAGCCGATTGATCACCACGTCAGCCTGAGTCCAACGGTTCCGGGTCCGATGAAGGTTTCTACCGACGAAAGGGAATCATTATCGGTGTGCTGACGGACCAACCAGGCGCTCACTGAATATCCGATGAATGCTCCGGCCAGAACATCACTGGGCCAGTGATGCCCAAGAGAAACTCGTGAGAGAGAGGTTCCGGTTGCGACACCGGCGAGCAGAAACGTCACGGGATGCGGAAAATAAAAGAGCCACGGGGTCACAGCCGCAAACGCTGTGGTGGCATGTCCGCTTGGAAACGACGTCCCACCTTTAAATGCCTCCCACTGGTTGGCGCCTTCCGAGTCCCCCGGACGGGATCGGCCGGTAATGGCCTTCAGAGCGTTTGTGAGCATATTCGCAAAAACGAGAGCTTCCAGGCTGGTAAAAGCGGCGTCCTGTACGCGATGATTGTCCTGCAGGAGGGAGCCCGCAAAAATGAGCAGTGCGGCTGGTCGGGTTGCGTTGGAATCTCCCAGTTCCTCCAGTACTCGCATGAGTTCGCGTTTGTGCCACTTCATGAGACTCTCTGAGCCGGTCTCGTCATAATAACTTGTGGCCGCGATCAGGCCTGCGCCCGCAAATAGTCGAAAGGGGCTGACGTGCGCCAGAGCCCTCGGGCTCTGGCGCACGTCATTGCGAAGCCAGTTCACAAATCTGAGTGGGTCATCCAATCTGCGCTGCGCCTGCGAAATGGTGGTGCTGGCACCTGTCGCCAGAAGGGCGATAAATATTACTTGGACCAGTGTGCCGCGAGACATGGGTTGGCTGTGTATCTTCGACAGAGAATCTAGGGCCTGTACACCGAAAAGGTGACAGAGCAATCCACAGACCGTTAACCACGCCAGCGTCCATGACGGCATCAGAAGTTCAAGTAAGACGGGCTACGCTCAACGATCTGGATGGCGTGGCTTCGCTGTTCGACGCGTACCGAGTCTTTTACAAACAGGAAAGTGACCTCCCGGCCGCTCGAGAATTTATCAAAAAAAGACTCGAAAACGCCGATTCTGTGATATTTTTGGCATCCAGCGAGCAAGAAGCCCCGGTTGGATTCACCCAGTTGTACCCTCTTTTTTCCTCGGTACGCATGCGTCCGATCTGGCTATTGAATGATCTATTCGTCGAGGGTAATGCACGCAAGCGGGGAGTGGGCCATCGGTTGATGCGCCATGCAGAAGAGTGGGCCAGACGAAGTGGCGCTGCCGGGCTGGAGCTGGCAACGGCGCGCGATAATACTGCCGCCAGCAGCGTGTATGAAGATCTTGGATGGCAGCTGGACACAGAGTATCACCACTACAGCCTATCGGTTTGAGAATGCGACTGAATGGCCTCCCGTTTCTGGCGGTAATCGTTTTCTCGGCGTGTACATCTTCCTCGAACGTGGTTGTCGAAGACGCAGCCGTAGAAGGGGCGCCCTTACCCCGGGATCCGAGTGAAGTCGAGCTCATCGCCACCATTCGGAGCCAGATGCCGCGAATCGACCGCGAATTTAGAGCTGCGTGGGTTGCAACGGTCGACAACATCGACTGGCCGTCTGAACCTGGACTCTCGACGGCTCAGCAGCAGTCCGAAATGCTGGGCCTGCTCGATCGCGCGGTCATGATGAATATGAACGCCATCATTTTTCAGGTTCGACCGATGGCCGATGCTCTGTATGCATCGGAACTGGAACCATGGTCCTATTATCTCACCGGGGAGGCGGGAAAGCCCCCAGATCCAGCCTACGATCCGCTGACTTTTGCCGTGGAAGAGGCCCATCGACGGGGCCTCGAGCTTCACGCATGGTTCAACCCTTACCGGGCCTATCACCCCACCGCGCCGGACAGCCTTACCGCGAATCACGTGAGCGCCCTATTCCCCGAGGCGGTCCATCAATATGGAAACCATCTCTGGATGGATCCGGGCTCACCCGATGCCACGGATCACACCTTTTCGGTAATCATGGATGTCCTGAGGCGCTACGACATCGATGGCGTCCACCTGGATGACTATTTTTATCCTTATTCGATCGATGATGCGCGGGGAAACGAGGTCGAATTTCCAGACAGCGTCTTTTTTGCGGCCTCTGGAGACAGCTTGAATCGTAGCGATTGGCGTCGTAAGAATGTGGATGATCTCATTGAAAATCTATATATCGGCATCAAGGAGCTGAAACCCTGGGTTCTCTTTGGAATCTCGCCATTCGGGATCTGGCGGCCCGGATATCCGGATGGTATTACTGGTTTCGATGCCTACGAAAATCTCTACGCAGACTCCAGAAAGTGGCTCCTGAATGGCTGGGTGGACTACTTCTCCCCACAATTGTACTGGGCTATTGATAGCACCGGGCAGCCTTACACCCAATTATTGGGCTGGTGGATAGAGCAGAATCAATGGAATCGGCATATTTGGCCCGGAAATTATACCAGTCGCGTCATCCTTGAGGGCAGCAGCCACTGGGGACCGGAAGAAATCGTTTCTCAGGTTCGGCAAACTCGCCTTGCGGGAGGGGCGACAGGGAATGTTCACTTTTCCATGCGTTCGATGATGCCGGCCAGTCACGAGATGGGCAATGCTCTAACCTCAGGAGTCTACTCAAAGCCAGCCATTGCGCCCCGAACCACCTGGCTGGATGGAGAGGTGCCCGGTACACCAACGATCGAGGTTTTGCATCTGGGCGAGCGGTCCTACCTGGCGCTCTTTCCCCCTTCGGACAGGTCTCTTCGCAATTGGGTCATTCATATTAAATCGACCAGCGGGTGGGAAACCAAGATTGTGCCCGGATGGAATAGAACGTTTTCGTTGGACGCATACCCTGCTGTGATAGCTGTCGTGGTCCGTGCGGTTTCCCGACTTGGTCTCGAGAGTGAGGCCGCCATATCGTTGATTCGATGACCCCTCATTCATCCATTATCCAATCACATGACCGGAATCTGAGCGCTCTTCTGGTTGCCGTTATGATCGCCAGTGGGTGTGCTTCCTCCGGTCCAATCGTCAGCGCCGATGAGCTCACGGATCAAGCCCTGAGTACTCTAGCCGTCGCGGACATTCAAGATTCGATCGACCGATGCCGACTCAGTGAGTGCGCAGGGGACATGGATTCGGCGTCGGCCGTGGACACGGTGCGCATCGATCGAGCCGGTCGGATGCTCGACGTAGTGCTCAATGATGCATTTGCACAGGTTGCATGGAGAGAAGAGTCGCTCGCGTCCATAACCCGGGAGTTCGAGACGAACATGAATCCGGTGTTTTCGGACTGGGATCTGAATCTGACTTCGCTGGGCGTCACTCTTGAGCGCCTCATACCTAATCTATACCGAAATGACGGCCAGGACGGGTCGAAACTACCTCGATCCCTGCTTTCTGCGAATCGCCTGACCACCGATTTGGACCGGCCGTGGAGAACCGACGCTATGTTGTCCGGCAGACATATCGCGATCTGGCCGAGTCATGGATGGTACTACGAATACCAGCTCGATCGGTGGGAGTGGCAACGTCCGCGCCTGTTCCAGACCGTTGAAGACCTCCTTCCGATGTCCATTATCGTTCCCTACCTCGCGCCGATGCTCGAGGGCGCCGGGGCGTTTGTTCACATGCCACGAGAGCGAGACACGCAATCCGCCGAGGTCATCGTAGATCTGGGCGAGGAGGGCTCGCCCGGAAGCCGCTACATGGAAATTGGTGAAACCGATGTCGCCTTTCGAATGGGCGACAGCCCCGGCTTCGCGCACCGACCCGAGCTCTTCAACGAAAACCCATTCAAGTTGGGATCCTATCGCGTTTCGAGGACCGTTGAGGTTGCCAGTGCCACTGCATCGTGGATTCCGGACATCCCAACCTCGGGCAATTACGCCGTCTATATTGCCTACGGAGCCGAGGATAACGCCACCAAGGATGCTCGCTACACCGTTTATCACTCGGGCGGGATTACGCACTTTAGCGTCGACCAACGCATGAAAAGCGCGACGTGGGTGTATCTGGGTACTTTCTCATTCGATGAAGGAGTCAATCCGGACATGGCTCGCGTAGAGCTGAGTAATTCGAGTTCGGATCCTGGAAAGGCCATCAGCGCAGACGCTGTTCGATTCGGCGGGGGAATGGGATCGATCTCGCGCGGAGGTCAGACCAGCGGACGCCCGCGCTTCACCGAAGGAGCTCGTTACTACATGCAGTTCGCCGGAATACCCGATACGTTGGTCTACAATGTCACCGAGTCAGAGAGCGACTACATAGACGACTACCGCGGGCGCGCGGAATGGGTCAATTATCTCCGGGGAGCCCCCTTCGGACCCAACAAAGATCGCTCAAACCGAGGATTGGGTGTCCCGATCGATCTTTCGCTGGCGTTCCACACCGATGCAGGCGTTACAAAGTCCGATGCGCTTATCGGCACGCTCATGATCTACAGCTCAACAGGGACCGAGGATGAGCGTGAATTTCCAGACGGAATGTCTCGCTTCGCCAGTCGAGACCTTGGCGATATTATGCAGACTACAATTGTCGAGGATCTGCGATCGAAGTACGATTCCACGTGGACCAGACGCGCAATCTGGGATCGGGACTACAGCGAGGCTGTCCGTCCAAATGTGCCAGGTATACTTCTCGAACTGCTGTCACACCAGAATTTTGCTGACATGCGTTTTGGACTGGATCCGAGATTCAGATTTGATGTCGCCCGCTCCGTCTACAAGGGAATGCTTCGTTTTCTGGCTGGTCAGTATGGATTTGAGCCCGTGGTCCAACCCCTTCCCGTTTCGCATATGGAAGCCGTTCTCGAGAGCGAAGGTGCCATCCGTGTATCCTGGCAGCCAACCGTAGATCCACTCGAATCGAGTGCGATGCCAGCTGGATACGTGGTCTATATGCGATCTGGGAATTCCGGCTACAACAACGGCCGGTATGTGAGCGATCCAACATTCGAGTATCGAGGTGCCGAGAAGGGAGTTGTCTACGGATTCAGGGTTACAGCTGTTAATGAGGGTGGGGAGAGTATGTCTTCCGAAGAGGTGTCGGCTGGACGAGCGATGGCAGAGGAGACCCAGGGCGAAGTGCTGATTGTAGCGGCGTTCGACAGAATATCCGCGCCCGCTCACGTAGAATATGGCCCTTTTCGCGGTTTTACGGGCTTTCTGGATGAGGGAGTCGCGGACGGTTACGACATGTCCTATGTGGGTGATCAGTATGACTTCGACGTAGACTCGCCTTGGCTCGACGATGATTCCCCGGGACATGGAGCGAGTTATTCAACGTTTGAAACCCAACTACTCACTGGAAACACGTTCGACTATCCGGCAATCCACGGAGCGGCCATCCTGGCGGCAGGATATTCGTTTTCGACCATCAGCGACGAGGCCTTGAGCGGCCACGACCTCGGCCTCGCGGACCGGTTCATCGTCATGGACGTCATTCTCGGGGAGGAGAAAACCACAGTGGGTCCGGGACGCCTTCAGGATTTCGAGGCAGTACCCGTGGCGATGCGCGAGCGACTATCCCGATTTATCGATGGCGGAGGATCGGTCATGATATCGGGGGCTCACATTGCCACTGATCTCGCTGGCCCCGCATCGGACGAGGAGGGGAGGTCTTTCGCGCGAGATGTCCTCGGTTTTTCGTGGCGCACTGATCACGCAGTCGAGAACGGACAGGTCTTCTCCCTCAATAGTTTCCTCGGCGAACTTCAAGAAATTGAATTCAATACGGTGCCCACAGCGTGGATCTATCGGGTTGAGAGCCCTGATGCGCTGGAGCCCGCCGAAGATGCCGAGACGCTCATGCGGTATGCAGACAACAACATGAGCGCCGTGGTCGGGAGAAAGGGTAGAGGTGGGTCGCTCGT